>JAOTWM010000350.1 GCA_029862885.1 Gammaproteobacteria bacterium | reverse complement strand
CAAGCGTGACGGTCCATGTCTATTTGTCTGTGCGGCAATTCATGGCGACGAGTTGAATGGAGTAGAAATCATCCGTCGATTGATGAATCACGCCCAAATGCGACGCATTCGTGGGACCCTGACCGCCATTCCCATCGTGAATGTTTACGGCGTCATTCATCATTCCCGCTATCTGCCTGATCGGCGCGATTTAAACCGGTCATTTCCCGGATCGGATAAGGGTTCTCTCGCAAGCCGGTTGGCGCATTTGTTGATGACGGAGGTCGTCGGCAACGCAACCCACGCCATAGATTTGCACACAGGGGCACTACATCGCTCTAACGTGCCGCAGATTCGTGCGGATGTGGACGATGGGGACACCAAGGAATTGGCGGAGGCGTTTGGCGTACCCGTGATCATCAATTCCAAACTGCGGGACGGGTCTTTACGCCAAGCTGCATGTGACCTTGGTATACCGATTGTGATTTATGAAGCTGGTGAGGCGCTGCGCTTTGACGAGGTCGGTATTCGTGTAGGGTTGCGGGGAATTAACAATGTGATGTGTGCTCTCGGTATGTTGCCGGCGAAAAAGATTCGTAATGTGCCAAAAAAACCATTTACGGCACAATCGAGTGTTTGGATACGTGCACCGATTAGCGGCGTTTTGCTAAACAATACGCAGTTAGGGAGTATCGTTAAGCAAGGCGATTTGCTGGGCGCCGTTGCCGATCCGTTTGGTCAAACAGAGACAGAAATCACGGCGAGTACGCCGGGCATCGTAATAGGACGAACGCACCTGCCGTTGGTTAACGAAGGCGACGCGGTGATACACATCGCTCGCTTCGACGATGTCTCGGCAGCGGCTGATCAAGTCCACGCCTTTCGAAACACAGAGCTAGAGGCGATCGACAAGGACGATAAACCCGGAGTGGTTTAAGTTAGTTTGTCGGCACGCCCGCGTGTAGCGCTGGAATTTCTTGCACACACTTTGCTGTTAAAGACCGAAGGCAATGCGTGCCTATCCAAAAACAATAGCCGAAGAAACGGCGAATCGGTGCGAGTTTTAGGCGCTAAGATGACCTTGGACTAAAGATCTCAGTCGATGAATAAATAATAACCTAAATGGGTAAACTAATTACTCCAATCGCCGCGCTTCTCGTTAGCGTCGCCCTTCTGCAAACCGGTAATGGTTTACAAGGTACGTTATTGCCGATTCGTGCAGAGATAGAGGCCTTCTCTACCTTTTCCATTGGTTTCTTGGGTTCAACTTACTACGTGGGATTTGCTATGGGATGTCTGCTTGGCCCCTACTTCATACGGCAGGTGGGACACATTCGAGTGTTCACTGCCATGACGGCACTGTGCTCGGCCGTTCCATTGGCACATGGTTTACTGTTGTTGCCGGCGCCTTGGTGGTTATTGCGTGTACTGACCGGATTTTGTTTCGCCGTCCTGTTTATCGTGATTGAGAGTTGGTTGAATGAGCGCGCTACCAAACAAACTCGGGGTACCATACTCGCAATATATCTCGTGATTAACTTGACAGTCATGACCCTAGGGCAAATGATGCTGACCTTGTTCGAGGCGAGTGGATTCGTTCTGTTCGCGATTGTGTCGATACTCGTTTCGGTCGCAGCCGTGCCGGTGGCCCTGAGTGTTGCACAGGCGCCGGCACCCATTCAGCGGATAAAGATTAGTTTGCCACGAGTGTTTCGGGCATCCCCGGTCGGTTTTGTGGGTTGTTTTGCTATCGGTGCGGCGAACGGTGCATTTTGGGCATTGGGACCAATTTTTGCCGGCGCTACCGGGTTGCCAGTATCCGGCATTGCAATTTTTATGAGTATTACCGTGATTGCGGGGGCGGCTGGTCAATTGCCCATCGGTAAACTTTCCGATCATATCGATCGACGAAAAGTCCTGCTCACGGTCAGTTTGTTGGCGGCGGGTGCTGGCTCGGCGTTATGGTGGCACGGGGAAACGACCGGAAATGGACTATTCATATTGGCGGTGTTTTGGGGTTTTGTTGCGTTTCCGATGTATGGTTTAGCGGTTGCTCATGCGAACGACTACGCAGCGGCCGACCAATTTGTTGAAGTGACAGGGGGCTTGTTACTGGTATTCGCAGCGGGCGCCGTGATCGGGCCTATGATAGCCGCGAGTCTAATAACGTATTTTCATGCAGCGTCCTTGTACGCGTATACCGCAGCGGTGCATCTTATATTAGCGTCCTTCGTTTTTTGGCAAATGCGGCAACGGGCGCCGGCTCACGCAGAAGAGCAGGTCCGTTTTATCGATGCCCTAGAGGCCTCGCAAACAGTCTCTACGAGCTTTGATTCTGAGAGACAAGAGGATCTTGTACGTTTGTCAGAGGCGAAAACGAAAGAGAGCACGGTCGAGTGACAATATTTCTCCAGTCAGGTGTTTCACTCAAAAAAACACAACTGCCTGCGATCGTTTAAGCCGAGCACAATTTAAGGAACCTCTGCAAAAGTCAGTAACATGAAATAATAGGTTATCTCAGTTTTATATTGTTAAGACGATGAAGCAAGTTGGATTTTCTGATATTGAGTACGAAATAAAAAAGAAGAAAACCCGCAAGGAAAAGTTTCTGGAGGAGATGGATCAGATATTGCCCTGGAAAGAATTTGTCGGTGTCATCAAGCGACATTACCCGAATGGAGGCAACGGTAGACCGCCGGTGGGCCTTGAGCCGATGTTGCGGATTTACTTTCTGCAGCAATGGTATGGTCTGAGCGACCCGGCGATGGAAGACAGTTTGTACGACATCACGAATATGCGTCGATTTGCGGGGCTTAGTTTAGACGAGGTGCCGGATGAGACTACGATATTACGATTTCGCCACCGGTTAGAGCGGTATAAATTAACGGAGAAGCTGTTTCGCAAGGTGGAGCAGTATTTATCTGAGCGTAACCTGATTGTGAGTGAGGGTACGATTGTGGATGCGACGATTGTGTCGGCACCGAGTTCCACCAAGAACCAGGGCCAGCAACGGGATCCGGAGATGAAGTCCACGCGCAAAGGGAACCAATGGTATTTTGGTATGAAGATTCACGTCGGTTCGGACACCCGGGGTCGCGCCCATAGTGTGGCGGTGACGGATGCGAGTGTGCACGATTCCCAGGTTATGGATGAATTACTGCATGGTAAAGAAGAGGCTGTGTACGGAGATAAGGCCTATGCGGATAGCCATCGCCGACAGGAGATGGAAGACGCTGGAGTCTGTTGGCGCGTGAATCGCAAGGCGAGTAGCAAACGCAAGCTTAGCTGTGCCGATCGTTCTTTCAATCGCAAGAGTAATCGTACCCGTGCCAAGGTTGAGCATCTTTTTGGAGTGGTGAAGCATTTATGGGGTTATCGAAAAGTGCGTTACCGCGGTCTTGAAAAGAATGCGGCCCAGGTATTTGGTTTGTTGGCGTTGGCCAATATTTATCTCGCGAGGCGAGAATTGGCCGTTCCCTAAGGATAGTTGTGTCTAGATGTTGGGGATGGGGCGAAAATCCATACCCATCCCGATAAATAAAGCCATCTATTCGGCAAATCGTAAAGGCGATGACAAATACCTCGCAATTAATCGCCCCAAAAGTGGGTTAATCAGAGGTTCCTTAATCTGGAAGCACCCGCCCCCCGGATTGCTTTTGCATCATTTCGTGCGGACTGTCGCACGCCTCTTTGGAATTACTTAATTCTCGATAACCTCAACTTTTTCCAGTCTGCGATGTGACTTTCTGGCTGTTTCGTTCGTCTATACACACATCTCCCGATGACAGGCTTGTGTTAAGTCAGCCACTGAGGGAAGCAAAGTTAACCATACTAAGGAGAACGATATGACTTTCAAAAGATCCATCAGCGCAATCTGCATGAGCCTCTTCGGTACGGCGATATTTCTTACCGCACCTGTGTTTGCTGATTCCGAAGAGCGGCAACAAGCGATTAAGCAGTTTGAACCCGGCGAGCATGTGAACAAAGCGGTAGCTATGCTTGAAGCACAACTTGAAAAATCGCCTGATAGCCGTATTCCCGAGGTCCTGCTACAGCGGGCGAAATGCGCCGCGCTTTTCCCCGAGGTCGCGCAAGCGGGACTCGGTATAGGTGGGAAGTTTGGTCGGGGCATCGTGAGCTGCCGTCAACCTGACGGTTCTTGGGGCATCCCGGTATTCCTTCGTCTGAATAGTCTTAGCGTAGGTCTCCAAGCCGGTGTCCAATCTGCCGACATATTGATGCTGATCATGCAGGATGACGGCCTTAATACACTATTTTCCGGTAAGCCAATTCTAGGCGCAGAAGCAGGAATTGCAGTAGGTCCGGTTGGGCGCGCTGCCAGCGCGAATATTGATATCGCGCTGCAAGCCCCCATCGTCACCTATGTCCGAACCCAAGGAGTGTTTGCCGGCGCAGTTTGGGAAGGCGCAACGATCACGCCTGCGAAGAAGGTAAACCGAGGTCTGTATGGTGACGGCTACGAGAACGCAAAATCACTGCTTTTTTCGACTATGCCGGTGCCTGAGAATGTGCAGGGACTACGCAGCGCGTTAGATAAATACGCACCGGTTAAAACAAGTTAACGGTTTTTGTAAATTCGAAAAGTCCCAACCCTCGTGTTGGGACTTTCTATATTTTCATCGTGAAACGCCTGTTTCAACTTCTGTTGAGCAAACCACTTCGTGAACCTAGCAAATTCTGTGCTAAAAAACGACCCGTGTCTCAGATACATACGGGTCACCGTCAAACGACAGTGGCTTTCTTTTCGATTTCGTAGTTGATCGCCACGCGCCAGTCCGTAAACTCGGTCTTCAGTTTTCCTACTTCCTGCATGACTTCTGGTTTGAACATCGACTCCAAGGAGTCTCCGCGGCCAAGTGAAATGCGGAATTTGTCGCGTACGTATCGTTTTCCTGAAGTGATTGTGAACGATCCTTTTTTGAGGGTGAATGAATAAGCAATCTCAGGGAACCGCTCCGTAGCCGCGTTAACCATTTCCTGCGGTCTAGGTTCCATAAAGCGTGTGACATAATCATTCCAACCCTATCGGCCACGAATCTAATTTCTGCCCAAGAAATAATAGGCATAGCAAGAAATACTGTCGTTGTCGGCAACCGCAAAAAGCGCGACATTTGATTGTGCAGCCGCTAAAACGATACCTTTGCACAGTACACTAGTTAAGGAATCTCTTCATAAGTCTGGGCGAATCAAGTTGGGATTCAAAATGATCAAGATCAAGGCGTGGAACGTAAGTAATAGCCCAGCTATTGCTCGCGTTTCGCAAAGCTTCCGCTCCTGCTCACGCCCCTCACCTACATCCATGTAGGCGACACGGAGGTTGATTATCTTGGACCCAATTGGATCGTTCATGACTTTTGCAGAGGTTCCTTAAGGCGGTGTAAGACTTTACGGTGTTGATAGACGTCGCCACGACCAAGTTTGTTGCGGTTGGACTTTCTTTGCTTCGACTTCATAGTGAATCGATATCATCCAAGTTTGATAATCCGGATCTGCGCTTTTTAACGCCGCTGTAAGCTCTTGACAATAGGTCGTCTCGATCGGTTGACCGCGGTTGGGCCAAATTCGAAACTTGATTCTAAGGAATTCTTTGCCCGACGAAAGATGAATCCTACCCTC
>JAOTWM010000349.1 GCA_029862885.1 Gammaproteobacteria bacterium | reverse complement strand
GTCTTTCGAGTAAGACGGCGGCGTTCATTGGCGGCCGTCCGGCAGCCGCAACGCGGCTTGGTAGTAACCGATAAATCCTCGACACGTTCGACACTGGCCGGCGCCCCAGCACGTGCACGCGCCGGCCAAGTTTACTTTTTTGCGCCGTCTAAACGTTCGATAACTTCCGCGTCGCGATATTCCGCGGGGCCACTCTAAAACTTGGCAAGTAGACGCCGGGCCGACTTTTTTGCTACGCTTACCGAGCCGTTTCCCTTCCTCGGTTAGCGGTAAACAATCGGGTTCGCGCCCCGGTTTCGGCCGGGGCGTCCTGATTTTTGGGCCCATGTCATGTCGCCTCGTCCTGAAGCCGATCAATTTCGGATGCCGGTATAATCCGGCGCCGGCCAATCTTGAAACTTTTTATCCGCCCGGCGTTGATTAAATTGTAGGTCGTTTGAAGGCAGACGCCGTATGCGGCGCTAAATTCGCGGATACTGTAACCCGCGCGATTCGGGGTACTTCGGTTGGTTTTTTCCATCGTTTGCACTCGTTGCGTTTTGACGAGTGTCACCGTAAAACAATTCCCGGCGACATAAGGCGTTCATGTCGCCAAAGTATTTTTTATGGGCCGCTAATTTTTTATGCGCGGCTTTATATGATTTCTTTCCAACGTTCGGCGAGTTATGCCTAATTTCTTCGCCGCTTTATCGCGTATATCAGTAAGGCCCATTTCCGGCTCATCACTAAACACTTTGTCCATCATTTCTTGATACTCGGGAATGCGACTCGGTGGCCGACGTTGCAACGACTTGGCAACGGCATTCTCGTTTTTCATACCAATCCTGATTTTTTCTATGTAGGCTTCCTCAGTCAACCACGACGACTGACAAATCGCGTCGCGAATATTGCCGCCGCTCAATGATTCGCGCAGACAACGCACCAACACCAGCATTGAAGCCGCCCGGCGGACGGGGTCTTTATCAGGTTGTTTGCCGCGCGTCCGTGCTAGGCCGACAAAATCCGGCCACCGCGTCGAGATGTTATGTTTTTCTAAAACGCTAACGGCGTGCTTCTCGCAACGATCAATCCATCGGTCGAGACTGTCTGTTTTTTTTGTCATCGGTCCAGCCTCGCGACCAAGTCGGCCAAATGATCGGGCGCCAGATGCGCGTATCTCTGAGTGGTCACGACCGATGCGTGTCCCAATAATTTTGAAACGCCGTACAAATCCGCGCCGCTCATTACCAACCGCGACGCGAAATCGTGTCTCAAATCGTGCCAGCGAAAGTCTTTGATCTTAGCGCGGCCCAACAACGCCGCCCATGATCGTTTCGTATTGTTATAAGCGCCGCCCGTTGCGGCGCTCTGGAAAACCAACCCGGTATTGCCGTTGCTATCACGCCATGTCCGCAGTGCGTTGATCGCTTCTTGATTCAACGGAATAAAACGACTCTGACCGGACTTCGATAGTGACCCGACGACGCTCAACTGCCGGCGTTTTAGATCGATAGCCGGCCACGTCAACGTAAACAACTCACCCCGTCGCAGTCCGGTGTTTAGTGAAATGAGCACCATGGTGCGCAGATAATCGGGCGCGGTTTCGAGTGCTTTGCGCAGTCGTTTGGATTCCGCCTCGCTCAAATATCTGACGACGTGCGCCCGGTCGACTTTGAGTAGCTTTAGACCGCGCAACGGGTCAACGCTGACGTGGCCCCAGTCGACTGCACGAGATAACACGGCCCGCAATGTGGCCGTGTCGCGATTGATCGTCGATGCTTTGCGGCCCGCCCGCTTGCGCTTAACGCGCCACAACTCCACCAATCCCGTCGTGATGTCGGTCAGCGGTCGGTCATAGAATTCTTTTTCAAAGCATGTGCGTAGACGCTCCACGGTTGCCGCGCCGCCGCGACTATGCTCTAGGCAGTACGGGCCATAGGGGTCGTCGATGAATTCGCGCAGAGTCGGGACGTGGGCGTCCTCGGGCAATGGGCCACCATGCGCCAGAATCGCTACGGCACGGCGCCGGGCTTTCTCGACGGGCCAGAGCAGCGCCTTGCCAATCGTCACGCGCTTACCGCGGCCCAGTTGGACGACAAACGACTTCACGCCCGACGGTTGGACTCGCAACAAAAACCCGGAAACTTTCGTGTCGCGGATTTCGTAGGGCTTATCGGCGGGCTTGGCGGTTTCAACCGACCGCGCGTTGAGTTTAGACTTGGTGCTCATGGCCGTGCCCCCCCCATCGGGCAGGTTGTGAAACGCACTGCCGGGGCGGTGATCACGCCCCGGTGGTGCACTTATAAGTGTAAATGAAGTGTATATCGGTGGGGGCTAGTGTGCAACGGTGGACTATAAACTATTGGTTTTATTGATAACTCATTGAATGGGCGCTACTAAAAATCGCCTTCGCAATGCGAAGGTCGGGAGTTCGATCCTCCTCCGCTCCACCATACTTTTCCTGACGTTTTCCATTGTTTATCGGCGTTGCCGTCGCTCCGACTGCGCAACCGTTTTGGTGGCTGTGACCAAAACGTGACTCGCCTTCCAGCATCGCGAATGCCGCACGGATATTTTCAGATACCAAGAGTGCCCGTCGTGGTCCGCGGCATAACGCTTTGCCGTGTATCAATAGGCTGCCGATAAGCTATAGGCTATCGAATAATTTTCGCGCCTCTCTGAGCCAGGCACAGTGTCCACAGCCACAGGAAGATACGTAATGGTCTTCCATGGCACAATTTCCAGCAACATAATGAATGGCAAACTCAAGGGCTTCAATTAACACCTCATCTGATTTTTGTTCCAATGCCACGAACTCATCGTGGCTGTGGAGCCATGCACACTCGAATTTTTCCGTGCACAAGCGGCACGAATCAGTTTCTGAGACATAGTGCCCGTTGAAAGGGCAATCTCCGAGGTCGATTTTAGATTGAATCAAAGTTCTCGGTACCTTTAGAGCGTTGATTAATCTGTTTCGTTCAGAAAGTTGCATAGCTTGGTAACTCCGCAATTACTCCAAGAATTAGCCGTGTGAATTGTCATAACTAATTGGACTACGAATTGGGTCGGCCGTAGCGACCTCGCAGGGTTTGTTCAATGGGTCGCGCCTATCAACTTATGCAGTATCCACTACCTCCGGGCTCGCAGTAAGGTAGATTTAGCGTTGTAAATCTCGAGGTCATAAACCTTGATCGAGATCAGCTTGCTTCGCGTCGGGCTGCGGTATAGCTCGAATTCATTTTACCAAGATAGTTGGTGTTACTATACAGCCATCTCTTGCATTTACCGCTGTGGGGTGTTCACTGCTCGAGTACGGTGTCTGTGTTACCCGCTACCGTGCCGGAATCCAAGGTGAACCCACGGATTTCACCCATATCATGCAGAAGGTACTACAGGAGTCGACCGAAAAACCCGATGGCAACCCCTGCGGTAACGTGCTCTGCAGTGAATTCAGTCTTAACTTCATTGATGCCGGGGCTTGGCCCGGTAGCCGCATACTGGTCGAAGACTCTTTCTTTGAAATTTCTTATCTATGGGAACCGCGATTGGATGCGGCTATCTGATTTCCGAAAACAGTGAAAGGCAATACCAATTACATTAAAACTCCTGCGGGCTACCGGTTTCCGTGGTATGTGCGACTTTCATTTCGAATACAGAAACGCCGTTACGGATCAATACTTGAGCCTGCACGCTTATGGGGTCGAACGCCGAAAGTATTCATCGCCTTGGCACTTCTTTATGGCGCACTCGACCGGCGCTCCTCGCCTTTGGAACCCAGTTTGCGTTCACTGGTGACGGTACGCGTGTCTCAAATCAACTGGTGCGCTTTTTGTGTGGATATCAACTCGGCCAGCGTGCTCAAGCGAGGCGTCGATGAATTAAAGCTTGAACAGCTCGAACGGTTCGAAAGCAGCGCTTTGTTTACCGATCGTGAAAAAGCGGCTTTGGCATTCACTGAGGCGGTCACGCATTCCGATCGGCAACCGACAGCGGAACATTTCAAGCACCTGCGCGCGCACTTTGATGACAACGCGATCATTGAACTGACCGGTTTAATTGCGTTCCAAAATCTCTCAAGCAAGTTCAACGCTGCTCTTGGAGTAGAACCGCAGGGATTTTGTAGCATCGCACCGCATCCTCAAAGGAATAAGATCGCGAATCCGTGAACGCCGGTCGAGCTGCAATGCTTGCCATGTGGCTACGGGAAGTCAATTTGTCAACGTCACGTTGCAAACCACTGATCGTTTTAGTATTCGTCACCTTCTCAATATCTAAACCGGTTAAGCCGTATCTTTTGGCCTCGGGGTCTCAGTCGGGAGTGGCCTGTTCCGTGGAAACCATAGGGTCAGATTGAACAAGCCGCCTCTTTTCTCCGGAAATCTTTGCCTCGGGCAGCCTGGACGCCTCTCTATACCGCACTTATTGAAGGATAGGAATGACCTATTTCACTGCGACGCAGGCAGGTTTATTCACGAACGCATTGATGGGTATCTAGAAGGAGATCAAGAAAAGTATTAATATTTATATAGAATTTTACTTAGTCGGCGAGAGCGGAGTCGCGATGTCCATATCTGAACAGAGGCACCCATCACGAATCGAGGCACTAAAGGTGTTGTCGGTAGCCATCGTGGCCGTCGTCGCTCTGATAGCCAAGCAAGACGCATGGGCGGCGCATGGAGCCCGCAGTGGCCAGGAAGTGGTAGAAGCCGTGTGTTCTGCCTGTCATGACACGGGCGCCCAAGGCGCACCAAAAATTGGCGACGCCGCGGCCTGGATCAGGCGCGCATCGCAAGGCCTCACCACCCTGACCCGGCACGCCATCAATGGCATCCGCGACATGCCGGCACATGGAGGCAGCGCGGATGTTACCGATTTAGAAATCCAGCGCGCCGTCACTTACATGGTCAATCAGTCGGGTGGCTCCTGGACGGAACCCATCGACACCAGAACTCCCACTGAGCGCAGTGCCGAACACATTGTGCAGAAACAGTGCGCAAAGTGCCATCGACCGGGTGAGGGCGGCGCGCCCAAGATCGGCGACCAGGCGGCGTGGATACCGCGCCTCAAGCAAGGATTCGAAGGCTTGGTGCGTTCCGCGATTAACGGCCACGGTGGTATGCCCTCTCGCGGCGGGATGCCCGACCTTACCGATGCCGAACTAAGGAGCGCGATACTCTATATGTTCAATCCCGCGGGTATTCCCCCACAAGCTCCTGCGGCTGCTCCGGCCACGGTACCCGACGATCGTCACCAGGTAATTCAAGGCGTGTCCATTTATCTAGGCATCGTACCCGTGGCGTCGATGCGCGCAGCAGACCGTGAGTTGCACGGGGGCATTCCGCGCGGTAAGGACTATTACCACGTGAACATCTCGTTGCAAGACAGCGAGACCAATCAGCAAATCACGGATGCGCAGGTCGAGTTGACAGTCCATGACCCCATCACGGGCGGCCAGACAAAGGATCTCGAAATCACCGCCATTAACGAATCCATCAGCTACGGCAATTATTTTCAGATGACAGGCTGGGATACCTATTCGATTACGGTTCACATCCACAGATCGGACGGATCCCGGGCCATTGACGCCAATTTCAATTTGCGTCTTTGAGTGCACGCTTTTTTTGTAACGAATTTCCCCATTGGG
>JAOTWM010000348.1 GCA_029862885.1 Gammaproteobacteria bacterium | reverse complement strand
CCACGGCTGCCTTCGTAGCCCTCGGTCGTAAGCTCGCCAGAGTCTGTTTCGCATTGCTACAAAAAAACACTGACTTCAACCCAAATTTCCCACTCAAGGGTTGTGCGGTAACATAGAATCTATACTCGATGTTAACCGCAACTACCTTATAATAATGCAACTTTGTTTCGTCCAACTATCCAATCTTTCATGGAACATAAATCCAAGTATATGCTTACTGTACTCCTAGCATGCTACTTAGCAGCAAGCTGCGCGAGTACCGTACCTGAACAGATTCGAAATGCTCCTGAAGATAACCCCAGCGTTTCGGAAGTGCGCAAAGAAATTGATCGATTTATCGATAGCAACGTTCGCTGGGGTGGTGACATAGCATCTGTAGAAAACAAGGCGAATGAAACCTGGATTGAGATTGTTGCCCGGGATCTATATCGTTCGGGCCGACCTTTAGATAACGACTACAGTCCCGGACGTTTTATTGCCATCATTCCGGAATTTCTTGACCCAGTGATCTACCAATCCAAACGCAGCATGACGGTGCGTGGCGTGGTGACTAAAGCGACCACAGGTATGATTGATAAATACATCTATACCTATCCCGTGGTTCAGGTTGATATCCATTTGCTGTGGGAGCCTTTAGCCCAGAGAGAACGTTACCATAGCCCACCTTATTGGTATGACCCTTGGTACTATCCTTATCCCGGGCGTCACCCTTACCCATACAGACACCACTACTAATGACCTTGGCTTTAATGAATTTAGTTCGATGCTATTACGCTTAACATTTACTTCATTGTTGTTGTTGATACTCGTGGGTTGCAGCAGCACCGGCCCTGAATACGACGGTGCATACTACCGGCAATCCGTGACCCCGGAGCAGGTAGCCGATAATATTGATGGCTACAAAAACCAAAATGTATTGTGGGGTGGAATATTGATCAATAGTATTAACCTGGAAGATGGCTCAGAGCTTGAAGTCCTGGCCTATCCTTTGAGTTCAAACCAGAGACCTGATCTGAATCGTGACCCCATCGGGCGTTTTCTGGCCAGAGAGGGCGAATATCTGGAACCCCTTGATTATGCGGAAGGTCGGGTTGTCACTGTAACCGGCCAGATTGCCCGTTCCCATTCGGGCCAAGTTGGCTCCGCTGCGTACATCTACCCGGTCATCAATGCCGATCAGATTTATTTGTGGTCAAAAGAGGGTAGCGGAAGCAAACCCCAGATACATATCGGCGTGGGTGTTGGATTTGGATTTTAAATTTCTGATACGTTGAACATAAACGTCCCGCCGCGCAGGGATCGAATCTGCTACTACACCACAGTTGTCGGCGATGATGCGGCGGTACGCCAATCCCACGCGAATGCGACTGGAAGTGACGCAAATGGACTGGTCGTTACTGGAGACGTCACGATTTGGTCACGGAGGCGTTCCCTAGAAACTTTCTAATCGCATGAGCGCAGACTCCACCGCCCGGCGCACCGACGCAAGCGGGATTGTTCGACACCGTTTAAGGAAACCAATCATCGCATTCCAGTTGCTGCCCCCCGGTGCCAGCAGAAAAACCCTTTGGCCTGAGTACAACAATGGGCAGCAAAACAACCAGGCGCAGGGATGTAATCAAACGAGCGCAACACCATCGGAATAGCTTTCGAGGGTATGCCCAGACACAGCGTTAGAAACAGGGGTCAGTAAACCTGGATTTCAGATAATTGTGCTCTTATCCTTCCTGTACTCCCGATTACCGGGAAAAGAGCGTTTGTTTTTCTTGTACTCCATCTTGATCAAATACAGAGCGGCCGCTTTGGTTCCAGAGTAAAAATAAGCAGTCTCAAGGCAATAATCGATCCAACACTCGGCAAACCGCCGGAGAAAACCTGCCGCTACGATACTCAATTCGGTCTATCACCTGCATCATGGCGCGGGTATATCTGATTCCCACCCATCGGAAAGGCTCTGGCTCCCAGATTTTGTGCGCATCTGGTGAATTCACCCAGGGCGTCTGTAGTCGCTCAGTGTCCTGACCGGTGACAAGGTCAGCAAGTGTTTGTGCCGCAAGATGCGTTGCCGCTACGCCGCTGCCAAAGAACCCGCCGGCCCAACCCTGGCCAGTTGAAGGATTGAAATGGACTGAAGGCTGCATGCTGCGTGCCACGCCCATTGCGCCGCCCCACGCATGGGTGAAACCTACGCCTCTCAGGCCGGGAAAAAACTGCAGCAAGGTGTTACGAACAATGTCGAAGACGGGTTCAGCCGGATCAAAGCTGGTGCGAATTCCGGAGCCGAATAGGTAAGTGCCACGACAGCCGAACGCGATTCGCTTATCGGCTGTCAGTTGTCCGTAGGTGGTTGCACGGTCGAAATTGCCAAATGTGTATCGCTGTTTGAACCCCGTTTCAGCTAACTGCTCCTGATTCAGCGGCTCTGTTGCCACCATCATGGAATGAATGGGTGTCAGACGTTTTCGATGCTTTGCCAGGTTGGCGGTATAGCCTTCGGTGGTGATCAGATTGATTTCAGCCCTGACCCTGGCGGCTGGTAAGGTCAACACCTTCTGCTCAATGTTCAAAACCGGGCTTTGTTCATAAATTTTGACACCCATCCGTTCCACACAGTCTGCCAAACCGCGCGCCAGGCGCGCCGGATGAACGGCGGCACAATGACTCAATCGGAAGCCACCGAGGCCTCCATCGACATCAAGTAGTGCTTTCATTTCACCAGCATCCAGCCACTGGTAATCTTCTTCGCCAAATCCCAATTCGCGCAGATGGGCCAATTCCTGCTTCAAACGATTCAATTGCCCGGCTTGGACAGCAATTTCCAGCGCACCGGATTGATCAAAGTGACAGTCGATGGATTCTTTTTCAGTTACCCAACCGATTTCTTCCACGGTCTTGAACATCAGGCGCTGTAAATGCAATGCCGCTGCCTTGTGTTGTGGGTCTTCAAACCACTTTTCGATGCCTGTTACATGAGAAGAACACCAGCCGCCATTTCGCCCTGAAGCGCCATAACCAGCGATTTCCGCTTCAAGTACAACGATATCCAGAGACGGGTCAATTTGTTTGAGGTAATAAGCGGTCCATAGCCCGGCGTAACCCGCTCCGACAATGGCAATATCGGCCTCAATATCTCTGTCCAGCACCGGTCGCGGCTGTAATTCGCCGGGCAGACTGTCATGCCAGAAAGTGAGTTGACGATAACGATTGATCATTGAGAGATCATAACCGAAAAGGTATCACGCTTGGATTGGCGTGCCTTCACGGTCTTGAGTATCCTGGCTAATTCAGTGTCGTCAGCAAATCCTTCAATCGTTCCTTGTACTCGGATTCAAAACTGGTATGCGTTGTCCAGAAAGCCTGTTCTTCTTTTCCTTCCAGTTTGTCCGCCATAATGTCGAGATGAGTGTGCCAACCGGCTGATGAGCCGACGAGTTGCTCTGCCGAAAGGGATAAGAAGCATAACCGCTATGCCATTCGCCAGCGATGTGCTGACGGGCAGTGCGCTGGTCAGGATGCAATCGGAGGGAATCGGCTGAAATCCTTACCCAGCAACGCTTTCAGGCCAATTTTCCTTACGACCAAAAGATATGGGATTCGGTTCACCGGTACGTCACTGTTTAGGATGCTTGTTCCGATTTAGTAACGCGTCAAGATCCGGAACTTGCTGAATCAGGGATGCGACTGCGACTTCGGTCGCTTGCGTATCGAACGCGCGAATCCCGGTTTCATCACAGACGATTATCGCAAACGGTTCCTTCAGTCCGGATAGCCAGCATCCCATGTCCCCGGCACCGGACTGAATAACCCAGCGTTCGATGGGAACAAGGGTGACTTTGTCCGCAAGCAGCGGATTACCTGCACGCAGCTCGTCCATTACGCATTACTCTGACGTAGCATGCGCCACGCACGCATTGTTGTCGGTGACGCCACAAATGCTATGACTAGCGCAAGGAATTGAAGTGGTATGAGGCGGAGCGCACCATGACTCTCGACCTCCAGCACAGGGTCCATGAATTCTGGTTCAATACGAACCTCTGCACTGCGAAGGTTTGTAGCGATACCTGCAACAGGACCAAGGAGCGCCCACAGGCGTCCCGTGTCAGCGGGATCACCCAATCCGATACGTAACCGAAGATAAACGTCGCGCGGATTGGTCGCATGGATAGCGTTTTTGATCAATCGAATAGCACGCCGCCGGAATGCCGACTGATTTAGCAGAGTCAAAACACTGCGTGCATTACCGACCGGTTTGCGCTTGCCGGATTTTTTCGAGGGCTTTGGTTTCCGCCGTGGTTTGGCTTTGGCTGCGCCGGGAATACCGATTCGAAACCGCAGCAAGCCAAAGAGCCACTGAAAACTCATGTACCCGTTGACCTTCTTGATGCGGTCGATCCTGAATGCCACCGTGATTGGCACGGCCAGCAATAGAAGCAATAGTGCAAACAGGGTCGCTATGCTCAGCAGTATAAAACTCACTGGTCAATCGGCTTTTCTGCTTTCCGATTTGCCCGCTGCCGCTTTGCCTATGGTTTCCGCCACCTTTTCCAACACCGAGGTCGCACCACCTTTAATGGGCTCAATGCGTACACCGTCCTTGTTAATGATAATCAGTGCGACCGGTTTGACGCCGCCACCGCCGCCCGTCCCGCCACCGGTGCCAGCGCCCTTGCTTGGGTCTGCGCCTTCGCCGCCGCCTGCGCCGAAGCCAAAACCGACACTGACCAAGGGAATCAGTGTATTGCCTTCAACCGTGATTGGATCACCAACAACCGTCTTCGTGTTCAGCATGCGTTCGATTTCGCTGATAGCAGTACCAAACAATTTTTCTACGTCTTTCATCGTCGCCTCCTTGGTTTAACTGGTTGATGGTGCCGTCCTCGGACTTGACAGGTAAGTTAGAGGCCGGAGTAGAGAGCCTAGAAAGGAAGCACAATGGATGTCGTTGATACTGGTCAACTAAGCGAAGATTCCGCATAGGTCGGGACGACCTCTTGGGGAATTCTACGATGTGATGGTCACACGAACACCGCGGGTGCAGAAGGCGCAAGATCGGTCGCCTACCGGATTGTCGTGGGGCAACCCGGACACCGACAAGAACGAGGGCGGACAGAATATTGACGCGTACGGGCGCCGAGAAAAGCACAAAGGTAAGGCCCGCCAATCGCGGGCCGCTGACTAACGACTCAAAGCCACGTCACGGGGGCTGTACATGGCCCGGGCGTCACACCCCTTCCTTCCATTCGCGCACCAGAAACCGCGCGCTCTGCGTAGGGCTAAGCTGCACCACGGCGCGCACGCCGTAGGTGGTGCCGGACGGCATTTGCGCGTGCGCGCTGATGCGGTAGACGCTCGCTGCGCTGGCTTGCGCACCATCGCTACCGGCGCTGGTCCGCTCGGCGAGCAGGCTATCGACGGTGTCGGGATCGGCGTTCGGCAGCGCGAGCAGGACTTCGCGCGGCGCGGCGGCCTGATTGACGCCGCCCTGGCCGGAGTACACCGTCAGGAACGGCTCGAGCTTTTCGAACACCGCGACCGGCATGCCTAGTACCAGCTGCAGTTCGTCGACGGCCTCAAACGGTGCGACTTTCGCCGCATACGGCCGGCCGGCCGCGCGGTAGGCTTTATCCTC
>JAOTWM010000347.1 GCA_029862885.1 Gammaproteobacteria bacterium | reverse complement strand
CCTTCGGGGACATGCCGGTGGTAGAAGGCGTCAGTGACGAGCAGATCACCGACCTCGTCGCCTACGTGCGCGGGCTGCAGAGGGCGGCCGGGATCGAGTGACCGGATCGGGGTCGCCTGGAGCATCCGCATACGGGTGTCGATACGCCAGACGGAAACAATCCGCCGTTTCTAGGTAGCCACCAAAACAGGACCATCACAGACTCGATCCCGCCCTTCGGCCCCCGGAGACCAAAGAGGCGTGCTCATGAAGATTGACGGCGGTTGCTATTGCGGCCACATCACGTAGGAGACGGAACTCGATCCTGAGAAAGTCGGGATATGTCATTGCCCCGACTTCCAGAGGTTGTCGCGGCTATGAATCTTCGGACGATCGCACCGACTTCTTAGTCCGATTTCCCCTGAATTCCGGACCCTCCATGATTTATCCGCACTAGGCCAACTTATGCCGACGAAGTATAGCCACTAGCCGATAGGTCTTTTGGGTTTGCCGGGAGGACGATATCGCAGGCTTGCAGCACGACGCAGGGTCTTTTCTAATCAAAATGTGAGTAATCCTTTGATCCAGTCCACTAGATCGTAAACTCGGCCAAAATACGTATCTTTTGGCTGGTAACCTTTTCCCATCGTGGGATCGATCGACTCTTCGATCGCGTTAAGCAATTGGTTGAGCCGGCGCCGATGGATGCCCGTCACAGTCTGAATGGGATCGTGAATCATCCCCGAAAAGGCCCCGATGACCGCAATCGTTGCCATTGCCACGAGCAAAATCACGACAACGACCGTTAGCGAAGGATTCACAGGAAACACGGCGTAGTACAATCGACCTAAAACATCACCGAGAGCAAATTCTGAGACTGCTTGTTCCTTGGCGACAATGCGCGCCATGGCAGACCCGGCGGAAACCGATCCGGGAGTGAATTGATTAAAAAACACTACCCCCATTACCGCTGCGAGCGTACCTGCCGTGATATCGGCAGCAACGTTACGCGTATGCACGTAGACCTTCACCGGCTCTTGCGCAGCGTAAGCAACGAGGTGGCGTAATCGGTCGGTCGTATCTTCGTGGTTAAGCGGCAGGTCGAGCAAGTCCGCCATGAGTCTTGCCGTCAACGCCTTCTGTACCGTCGTCGGCAGCCCCAGGTGGATTCGGAGCAAACGTTGTGCGGCCTTGCGAGCACCCATGAACTCAAGGGCAACCGCCAACATTCGCAGCAGGAAGTTGGGGAGTCCCATAAGAAAATTGTACGGTGTCACGAGAATGTCGGCACCCCACGCTAGGCGGTTCAGCTTTATAGCACCGCACCAGGAATAGTTTGCGCCGATGAACGCTGATATCCGCTGCCTGCATGCAGCGATATAGCCAGCAACCTGCCGTTGCAGGTCGGCGTCATACACGTTTGCTTGTTCGTTACCGGTATGCAAATCGAACATTGATACGATTTGGTTTCGCTACGATGGATCGTCCCTCTTCTGGCTCATATTCTGCACCGAATAAGAGGCCGACGGTCATCGGGTGTATCGAAGTTTTGAGGTCAGGAAAAAGCAAGACCGACATTCACTCGGTGCACGAGTCGACCATTACGTCTTGCGTTGGCCCGTGGTCTGTATCATATCACTTCGTGCGGAGATCGTCGGGAAGATATCTATCTAAATGATGCTGATCGTATCAAGTGGTTAGCGCTATTGGGTCAGGTATGCCAACGTTTCAACTGGAGATGTCACGCGTACTGCCTGATGAGTAACCATCCGACACTGCTAAGGCCCTCGGTAAGAATAAGGTTACCTTGCCGAGCGACTTCAAGGAGACCTTTACACTCTACTCCATATCTGATCAAACAGGTCCAAAGCGGGTGCGGTATAACTTTCTAAATGAGTCGACCGTGGGAGGGCTCGATAGCAACGGGATGTTGCCAGACAAGGCGACCATTGTGACCGAAATCTATGCCGCTAAGCTGGACGACAGCGGTCAGCCGATCACGGGCGAAGACGGTCACTTCGTCCCGGATAAGCTACTGGTCCACGCAGTGATGGAGAAACGCCAGGGCTGGGGCGACCTCGTTCCCTCGGAGCTACGCAACGGCGATTGGAATTACGCGGTGTTCAAGGCAGATAAAACTCTCAAAGAAGGTGTCAATCAAGCCGCTTGCCTAGCGTGCCACAAGCCGTTGCACGATGCTGACTATCTGTTCTCTTATCAGGCATTGGTAGATCGCAAGCAGTAGGATCCGCTATTTTCAAAACGGCAATAAACAAATAAAGGACACCGGCGGAATTGCGTGTTGTTTGATGAACCGGTGACGAACACCTCCTTTCGGAACACAGAATCTATTGGTTTTGGGAAGCAGGGAAAAGGGGCCGTAGGGAACGGAATGAAAATTCGACCGTTACTTGTCAATCGATGGGTGTCCGGGATTTCACGGGATTTCACGGGATTTCACGTTGATGAGCGGGTGCGTGAGGGCTTGATTGTGTGGGCAAGTTGTGGCCAAACTGTCAGTCCATCATCGAATTAAAATCGCAAAGGAGCACATCATGGCGAAACCAGTACTGCATGGCCCCGCTTTCAGCACCTATGTTCGTTCCGTTCGTATCACGCTCGCGGAAAAAGGTGTCGATTATGAAATGCGTGAATTTAATTTCCTGGAAGGTTGGCCCGACGGCTATGAGAGCCTGCATCCTTTCAAAAAGGTGCCGGCGTTCGAACACGACGGGATGAAGCTATATGAGACGCCAGCCATCATGCTGTACATCAACGCTGGATTCGGTGGACCTGCGCTGCTGCCTGAAGATGCCGCTATGCGGGCAAAAACCTTACAAACGGTTAACGTCATCGATAACTACGCATACGATGCGCTCATTACGCGTACGTTCATCCCTCGGGCTGTGGTGCCAATGCTAGGTGGTGCGACAGACGAATCTGTGATTGAAGGCGCCAACAGCGACGCCGAACGCGCTATTTCGGTGTTGGATGGCATGGTGAGCGGTCAAGACTATTTTGGCGGTACAGATGCATCTCTAGCGGACTTTCACGCAGTGCCGGTGATTCACTATACGAGCCAGATCTCGGACGGTCAGACGCTACTTTCCAAGGCACCGGCCCTTACTGCATGGTTCGAGCGAATGAGTGGTAGGGAGAGTGTCAGTTCGACGGTTCCTCAATTAGGATAACCGTCACGTCGACATTTAAATCGGGCAATGTCGCAGGAAGGATTACGTTCATATCCCGGATGATTGCGTATCGAGGAGACGACGATGGGTGAAAATACAAAGATGCTCCTCATGATGTCGCCGTCGACTGGCATCGGCCTTGACTATGCTGGCGTCGGTCGCAAACCCCTCACCACCGACCAAGCCTTCGACGATACAGCGTCGAAGCACCTGTTCAAACACAAAACGAAACGCCTCCGCGTCCCGGAACCGCCCGTGACGGTTCTTCGAAAGGTCGAGTGATCCGGCACCGTATCTTCAATACTCAAACGACAGAACCAGCGATAGGCCAGGTTCAACGTCACCTCCTCACAAAGCCGCCTCTCTGAGCGAATGCCGAAACAGTAGCCCACAATCAGCATGCGGATCATCAACTCCGGGTCTATCGAAGGGCGGCCGGTGTGACTGTAATACGGCGCCAGGTGTTCGTGCCGGTCAGACAGATCAAGAAAACGATTGATGCCGCGAAGTAGGTGATCCATTGGAACGTGATCTTCGAGATTGACAGCGTAGAAAAACTGCCCTTGATCCGATCCCTTACGTCCCATCATGGCAAAATTCCCGTCGCTTTGACGGCTTACTATTTTACCAGTTCACAGCCCAATACCGCCTGTGTTTTTCAACAAAATAGGCCGTTCTCCATCGGTCACGACATCCGTTTTTCTAGCTATCCGACTGATTGCCTCTTCGGCGCGACCGGTCGGTGGAGTACGTCTGGAGCGATAGGCTAAAAGCGACCCAATTCGGTCATTGAGGCACGAATGCTTCAGTGTCCGCTTTTGGCGAACCGCGAACTCAAGATGTAATCCACTGTTGTGGGTAATGACCTGATATCAACCGGTATTGGCCAGGTTCCGGGTACGCTAGAGCAAATTTCACCTACCTGTACTGCCCGATTGATAGGCTTCCATCAGGTAACGCATGATTTCTACTTGCTATATCCTGTAATTATCTAAGTCATTTCTTTATTCAATCCATGTGGATTTTTCTTTTAACTCGTCCATAGATGTTATGCACATATCCAAGTCTTTCAAAATTCCATTTTCAATATTGTAGATCCACCCATGAACCGAGAGCTCTGAGTCATTTTCCCACGCATTCTTGACGATGCTTGTGTTGCATACATTTACAACTTGCTCGAGAACATTTAGTTCGCACAAACGATTGTTTTTTTCTTCAGGCGCCAGATCTCTTAGTTTGTTAGCGTTAAATCTTGCAACATCCTTAATATGGCGCAGCCAATTATCGACCAAGCCATATTCTCGGTCTTCGAGGGAGGCTTTGACGCCACTGCAACCATAGTGTCCGCACACAATGATGTGTTTAACTTTTAATATTTCAACTGCGAATTGGATTACAGACAGGCAGTTTAAGTCTGTATGAGTGACAACATTGGCAATGTTGCGATGCACAAATACTTCGCCAGGGGGGAGGTCTACTATTTGGTTTGCAGGCACACGGCTGTCAGAGCAGCCAATCCATAGATATTCGGGGAGTTGTTGTTTGGATAATGCAGAAAAAAACTCTGGATTATTTTTTGTTATTGATTCTGCCCAAATTACATTTCTATCAAAAAGATGTTTTAGTGTATTCAAGAGTTATCTATTCCGTGTCAAATTAATTACGGTTATCTATGAAGTGGTTGCACGTTTAGGGGTCGCAGCAAACTCAATTTGTTCGGAGCCATTGTAATCAAGTAAAGCTTTACCTCTCGCGTGTGCATCGAGTCGGCACGACACACATCATCCTGGAACCCCTGGACTTCGCCGCTGTTGCACGTCCTGCGCTCGCGGCATTAGTGCGTCCATGTACGTCGGCGCTCGGCTCGCTGCTTTGGTACCGACAGCGCGCGTGAACCTCACTCGGTTCTCCGGCGTGTTTACCCCTTTATGCCCTCTGGGTGTAACAGCCATTGGCGGCAACAAGTGACCCCGGTTCGGCGAGGCTGAGGAGGTAGTGAGGCAAACACAGCCGCACGACGTCACGTCGCCATGAGCCCAGCGCCTGAAGCGCGTATTCAAGATCGATATCGACACCTGCAGTCACTGTGGTGGTTCGCTACTACAGATACATCGGGTAAGCGGACCTTCAAGTGGCAACCTCCGAATTTGATGCATATCTGGTTTTGGCCATTCTCCATCTGTCACGACATCGCTTTACTAGCTATCTGACTGACTGTTTCATGCCCTGAGTTATTCCGTCAAGTTAAAACTGTGGCATCTGCCTGCTTGAGTAACGGTGCCCCTTTACGTTGCAACGCCTTCAGATATACCGTTTCATTGTAGGGCGTTCGGGTTTGCCAACAATGGTAAAGGATCCGGATCCATTTGAATGCTAAGGCGCGAACCGCGGCTTGATGCGAGCACCCTTTGTCGCGCTGCTGTTGATAATATACGCCAGCCCAGAATGATTTATTGATGGTTT
>JAOTWM010000025.1 GCA_029862885.1 Gammaproteobacteria bacterium | reverse complement strand
GTATGGGCGCGTATTCGCCCGCGCCGGTGGTAACGCGTGAGCTGCATGACCTAATAATGCGCGAGGTGATGCAACCGACCGCACGCGGATTGGCGGCTGAAGGGCTGCCCTACTGTGGATTTCTATATGCCGGCTTGATGATCGGTAACGACGGTACGCCGCGTGTGCTGGAATACAATTGTCGCTTTGGTGATCCCGAAACGCAGCCTATACTGATGCGCTTACGATCGGACCTGGTCGATTTATGCGAACGTGCTCTGGAGGACGACCTCGCCGCGATTGAGTGGGATCCGCGGCCCGCGCTCGGCGTTGTGATGGCGGCGCAGGGGTACCCGGGCGAGTACCGGCGCGGTGATGCAATACAAGGCCTGGAGGGCGTCGACTCCGACACGGTAAAAGTTTTTCATGCCGGAACCATAGCGCGCGATCGGGAAATACTCACCAACGGTGGGCGCGTAATGTGCGTGACGGCGTTAGGGGACAGTGTGCTCGACGCTAGTAGGCGCGCGTATAGGGCGGTGGCTCAGATAAATTGGGGAAGTCATTTCTATCGTTCTGACATTGGCTATCGTGCGATTGCGCGTGAGGCTGATACGCTGAATCAAGCAATCATCGGCGACACAACTACGGGGGTAACAATATAATGCCGTCATTATTCGTGGCTGTACTGATGGGGTCGGATTCCGATCTGCCCGCAATGCAAACGACTCTGGATACGTTGGACGATTTAGGCGTGTCTTGGGAAGTGCGGATTACCTCGGCGCACCGTACACCACAAGCGACCCATGCCTACGTTCGGGACGCTGATCAACGCGGCTGCGGAGTATTCGTCGCAGCGGCTGGTCTGGCCGCGCACCTCGCCGGGGCGGTGGCCGCGGTTACGGTCAAACCGGTAATTGGGGTACCGATGGATGCCGGGTCATTGGGCGGCCAGGACGCGTTGCTCTCGACTGTACAAATGCCCGGTGGTGTGCCGGTTGCTTGTGTGGCGATAGGCAAGGCCGGCGCGCGCAATGCGGCCTATCTCGCCGCGCAGATTCTCGCGCTTACCGACTCCGCCGTTGCGAAACGCCTGCGCCAACATCGCGATGATAATGCGGCTGCTATCGAGCAGAAGAACAACGAATTGCAAAATCGAATCGCCAGCACGAAGTCGGAACGAACCTAGATTCGGCAGTTGACCGTTTCGCGAGAGGGCAATTGACCGATATGTTTATAGAACATCGTCGTATTGCCAGGCAGCTTGTAGGTGGGGTCGTTATGGGGCGCATCGCACGCTGCACCCGTCAATTTCAGCTTGATAGAGTACTAGGTTGAAGCTGCAGGATTTGGAACACGCCGCGCGCATCATCGTCGAAGGCGGCTTGGTGCTGTATCCGGCTGAAGGGTGTTACGGAATCGGCTGTGATCCTTGCCAACACGCTGCGGTACGGCGGATTCTCCACGCTAAACACCGGAGTTGGCAACACGGTTTGATCGTAATTGGTGCGACCATGAATCAGCTATTTCGATATATCGATGCGGAGTCCCCATTGCTCGAGCTCGCGCTTGCGGACTGGCCGGGTCCTCAAACTTGGCTTATGCCCGCGCGGGCCGGTGTATCGCGTTGGATTCGCGGCCGTCACGCCAGCGTCGCGGTACGGCTGACTGACCATCCCATTGCGCGGCGATTATGTTTGTCTGCGCGCCGCGGAATTGTTTCCACCAGCGCCAACCGCCATGGGCTTGATCCGGCTCGTACCGTTGCGCAAGCGCGGCGTGCGTTGGGGCGGCGCGCGGATTACGTATTGTCGGGCGCCGTCGGTAGCTTGCGCAATCCGACGCCGATTCGCGATGGGCGTACCGGCGCAATTGTGCGTAACGGTTAACGCGCCGCATGTCGACCGCCAACGATACGATCGATGTTGCTGCGGTCGCCGATTATTTCACAGAGCTGCAGGATCGCATTTGCAGTGCGTTGCAAGCGGAAGACAGTCCACACCGTTTCGAACAAGATGACTGGACCCACGGCGCGGGCGGCGGTGGCCGCACCCGAGTGCTGCGTAACGGCCAGGTCTTTGAACAAGCCGGTGTTAATTTTTCCCATGTACGGGGGCAACGATTGCCGGAGGCGGCGACACAACGTCGGCCGGAACTTCGGAATCGGCCGTTTCAGGCGATGGGGGTATCGTTAGTCGTACACCCATTAAACCCCTATGTGCCGACCACCCATATGAACGTTCGATTCCTGGTGGTGGACGAGACATCGGCGGCGCCGGTGTGGTGGTTTGGCGGTGGTTTCGACCTGACCCCGTATTATGGGTACGTCGAGGATGCCGTCGCCTGGCATCGCGCCGCTCGTGCTGCGTGTGCAGGTTTTGGCGATACGGTGTATGAAAAGTATAAGCGTTGCTGCGATGAGTATTTTTATCTGCGCCATCGCGAGGAGTGCCGCGGCATCGGCGGGTTGTTCTACGATGACTTGAGCGAAGGTGGTTTCGATCGCTGTTTTGAGTTTACCTGCAGCGTCGGCGATCAGTTTATTCCGGCATATCAACCGCTCGTGGCGCGGCGTAAAGCGACGCCCTATGGTGATCGTGAACGAGAGTTCCAGTTGTACCGTCGCGGCCGATACGTTGAATTCAACCTGATATACGATCGCGGCACTTTATTTGGGTTGCAGTCGGGCGGCCGCACCGAATCGATTCTGATGTCGCTGCCGCCGCATGCGGCATGGCGGTACCATTGGGCACCCGAGCCCGGTACCCCCGAAGCCGATCTCTATACACAGTTTCTGAAACCGCGCGATTGGTTGGCGGAAGAGTGACTCATCCGGCATTCGACGCGATACCCCGGTGGTGATTTCTTTCTATCGTCTCGCGCTTTATCTGTTCCTACCGGTTCTGCTGATGCGGCTCGTGCTGCGGGGATTCAGCAATCCAGGGTACTGGCGGCGTTGGCGCGAGCGGTTTGCTTTGGATCGCAAGTCATTGCATCCGGCGGACCTCTGGGTGCACGCAGTATCGGTGGGGGAGGTACGGGCCGCATCACCGTTAATACTAGCGATACTGGAAAGATCGCCCGGCCTGCGTGTCGTGGTCACCACTATGACGCCGACCGGCGCTGACCAGTTACGCAAATCCCTGCAAGACAAAGTCCGGCATTGTTATGCGCCGTACGACTATCCTGGCGCCGTCGCGCGATTTCTCGCTCGGGTGCGGCCGTCGTTGCTCATCGTTCTGGAAACTGAAATTTGGCCCAACATCGTAACCGCGTGCCACCGTCACGACACACCGGTGATCTTTACCAATGCAAGGATGTCAGCCAGATCGCATCGGGGCTATCGCTATCTACAATCGTTGATTGGCCCGGTGTTGGCGAAAATCTCGGGCTTTGGCGTGCAATCCCAGGCCGATGCGGAGCGACTTATCGATCTCGGCGCCCTTGCGTCACGTGTGACGGTGACGGGCAGTATTAAATTTGAGGTGCAACTATCGCCGAGTCTGCGAGAAGTCGCCTTGGTCGAACGCCGGCAATGGGGTAGCGCGCGTGAGGTCTGGGTGGCGGGCAGCACGCACGATGGCGAAGAAGAGATGTTGTTGGCGGTCTATGATACGGCCAAACGACAGCATCCCAAACTGCTGCTGGTACTCGCGCCCCGCCATCCGGAGCGATTTGCGGCCGTGGTTCGGCTGTGTCGCCGGGCCGGTTATGCAGTGGTGCGGCGCACCGAGCAACAGGGCGCTATTCCGCACAATACCGACATCTACGTGGCGGACACGATGGGCGAACTGCCGATGTTCTATTCCGCCTCCGATGTTGCCTATGTCGGCGGTAGTTGGACCCCGGTCGGGGGCCATAATATCTTAGAAGTCTGTGCGGTCGGTGTGCCGGTTCTATTCGGCCCTTACATGTTTAACTTTTCAGAAATAAGCAAGATCGTGCTGCAGCGCGAGGCCGGCCGCCAAGTCAAAACACCAAATGAACTAGCGGCGGCCCTCCACGAATACTTGGACGACGCCAATCTACGGTTCGCGACTGGCGAAGCGGGGCGCGTGGTAGTGGAAGAGAACCGCGGCGCATTGCAACACACGCAGACGTTATTGGAACCCTATTTGCGCGAGGTCGTAGCAAGCCCGAAACATTCGCCTGGTCGGCTCTGAAAGGCCTCATATTCGGTTGTCGGCAAGGTGCCCGAGAAGCCGAAGCGGTCATGACATAGATAATACACACGCGGTTAAATGAGCATCGGCAATCGCAAGGCAGCGCTGCCGTGTCCATTGTATCGCTCATTACCTACATCCCTGTAGGCCACGCCAGCGGCGGCGAAATAGGGAACTTTTCAGGAAAGACTAGACTAATCTAACCAAGTGTTGACCTGACGCAGATTGTTCTCGCTCAATGAGCCAACGACTCGTTCGAGATTCAATAGATTGAGAATATAGTCGTAACGCGCACGCAGGTAGTCGCGTTGGTCTTGAAACACATCGCGCTGCGCGTCGAGCACATCGAGATTGGTGTTTAATCCGGCGGCAAAACCCTCTTGCTTTGCCTGGAGCGCACTCTCACCGGCGGCCACAGCTTGTAGCAGTGCTTTTACGAGACGAATCGTGCTGACAACATCGTCGAACGCCGCACGGGTTTCGCGTTCCGCGGCGCGTTCGCGGCTTTCCAAAGTCTGCAATGCCGCGTCATAGCGATGCAATGCCTGCTGCGCCGAGGCGCTGATTAAGCCGCCGCGAAACAGGGGTACCTCAACCTGCACACCAAGGCCAGTGGCGTCGCGCTGAGACCCGGGCCCGGCAATGCTGCCATCGGTGTCGTTATAGCGATGTTCGAGATTTAACGCCACTACCGGCCCTCGAGCGGCCCGTTGGCGGCTGATTTCCATCTGTGCGATCTGCACATTAAGGCGTTGTAGCAACAGCGGGACATTGCCCCGCATCGCTCGATCTAACCAGTGTTGCACATCGTCGGGATCGGGCGCCAACAACGGTGCATCGACGCTAAGCAGTGCCAGTTCGGTTGGTATTTCCGCAGTGATTTCGACCAGCGCGCGGCGCGTATCGTCGAGCAAGTTCTGAGCTTGGATCTCTTCCGCTTCAGCAATTTGGAAGCGTGCTTGGGCATCAAACAAATCGGTGCGGGTGCCCAACCCTACTTCCAAGCGTTCTTCCGCGAGCTCGAGTTGGCGTCTGATAGCGGTTCTGTTGCTGCGCGCAAGTCCGACGCTGTCGCTAGCCGCCAGCACCGCAAAGTAGCGCCGAGCCACCCGCAATAGCAGTTCCTGTTCGGCGCCGAGCAGCGTCAAAGACGCCGCCTCGACTTGCTGTGTTGCCTGATCGATACCGATGCGTTTTTGGCGGTCGTAGAGGCTCTGGCTGACGTTAATTGAAGCATTGTCCGCGTTAAACGTTGCGCTGCCTTCGTTGGCAAACTGAATGTCGGTGGTGAGTTCCTCCGAGCTGCGAGTGCGGCCGGCGCTGGCGGTGATCGAGGGACGGAACGCTGCACGCGCCTGGGGCAGCGTTTGTTGCTCAGCTAGATAGGCGGATCGCTGGGCCTGAAATTCCGCGTCGTTATCGCGCGCCAAGGTATAGATTGACCAGAGATCTGCCGCTTCGGCCGTAGCGGGAACCGTTAACGCGGTGGTGGCAAGCACACCTGCGGTCAGAAAGGCGCGAAGCGCCGTGAGCGTTTCGAAATTGCCAAATATTTTGTCGTTATGCATTCGCTGCACTCCCGGGTTTGAGCTCGAAATGCCGGGCAACGGCGAATTCGTCGTTCGGATCCGGTCAATGTTGTCGATTGATAATTGCAATGTTATCGAAGGTTCGATAGTTCTAGCGCCTCGGCAACCATCCAGATTCAAAAAACAAAAGCTGGGGGTGCCTCGGCGTTCACCAGCGGCGGCAAGCTTGTATCGAACAGCGATCGCGTGTTCCAGCCGGTATCGCCGATACGTTCGATCAGCAACGCCTCCATAATCGGCTGCTGCCCGACGATCACTACAAGTCGTCCATCGGGCGCAAGGCTTTGCTGTAGACCGGGCGGCAGCATTGGCAGTGAGCCGGTGACGATAATCGCATTGTAGGGTTCGTGTTTGTTCCAACCTTGAGCGGCGTCTCCCATCTCCAACGTAATATTTTCAACACCGTTGTCGGCCAATGTTTTTTGCGCACTCGCATATAGGCGTGGGTTAATCTCAACGCTGTATACATGCTTGCTAAGAGCCGCTAGTAACGCTGTCAAGTGTCCGCTACCGGTGCCGATTTCCAAAACCGTATCGGTCTTTCTCGGCGCGAGTTCCTGCAGCAAACGGCCTTCGGTCTTCGGCTGCATCATTACCTCGCCGTCGCCTAGCGGAATGTTCATGTCGGCGAACGCCATCTGGCGGTACGATTGCGGAACGAAGTTCTCGCGATGGACCACGTGCAACAACTCCAGCACCCGCGAGTCCAGCACCTCCCACGGGCGAATTTGCTGTTCAATCATGTTAAATCGGGCTAGTTCGATGTCCATACGTGTTCCACGCCGACTAGGGACGGCAAAGGGTAAGCAGTTTAGGCGAGCGGCGCAAGGCATCGTTGTTCGATCCGGCGACGAATTAGAAACAGCATCGGCTCGAGATGTCTCGCTCTACCAGCCCCACGGAGCAGACCAGTACTCCAAAAACCAGAAGTGTTGGGTTCGCGGCTTTGTAGCTTAGCTTAGACGAGACACAGTCCGCAGAAACTGGCGGCTCCTTTGCGAGGGCGGTAACGCTTACATACGTTTCGGCAAGTGTTCTTGCTTTGCTCTCGGCTTCGGCTCCTGCTTCGACCTACCTCGGCCATCCACGGGGTCGTACCGCCTACATCCGTATAGGACGCGCCATTGGGCGCTTTGTAGTACCTCCTTCGGGCAAACGATTGCCGGCGACACACGCCGGGCGCGGCCAACGGCGTCTCGCCTCGCTCAATCCAATAATCCTGCTCGGTTGGAATACTAGTGTGAATGTTGCTTGCGCAAATCGTAGCGGCCGTCGTGTAGCACACCAAAAAGCTCATCCACCGCAGGGTGCCGGATTGGATCGCCGGTGCCATCGATCAGCAGATTCTGCTCGGAGACGTAGGCCACATAAGTGGTTTCTTCATTCTCCGCCAACAGGTGGTAAAACGGTTGATCTTTGTTGGGCCGGATGTGCTCGGGAATCGAACTGTACCACTCGTCGGAGTTGTTGAACTCCGGATCCACGTCGAAAATCACGCCACGAAACGGGAAGATACGATGGCGAACGATTTGTCCGAGATCAAACTTCGCGATTCTATTTTCGGTCATGAGCAGTAGCCTCCGTCCTGTATGTGCATTACATGCGGGTTACCGGGCGATATTTCAACGCATATAACCGCGGTCCGGTCCGTTTCCATTCCTTCTACTAAGCATAGCAGTTCGTAGCGCCTGCGAGAACAGTAGTGCGTTTAGATTTCTCTCAATAAATCAATAGGTTAGAAACCATCTGTTGTCATTGCTGGAGCAATGTGGCGGGCCGGAGTGTTTAATTCGCCCACGATATTCCTTACATTACATTGTAGCCGCTACGAAATTCATGATACGTCAAATAGTGTTACACGCATGAACGATCCATCCCAACTTCGGGTGCGTGCGGCCGAGTGCCAGACCGTCACCGATTGCATTGCGCTTGCCGATCAATTGAGGGCCGATCGCGTCGACAGTGGACTTCGTCAAGCCGTGTATCGAGGCGTGAGAGAACTGGCCGATCCGATCGGACTTCTGCGCTGGACCGAAAGAATCATGGAAAGCTTTTTCGGCCCACAATGGGCCCATAGCGAATATGGCCGCGCCCCGGAAAAGCTAAGTGACGATGCGGTACGTGTCGCATACAAAGTCAGTCACAGTCAGTGGTTGGAACAGGCCGTGTAGCCGAATTGATCTACGAGATATGATGCACGACGCAACGTTATATTATGTGTTGGACCCAATGTGCAGTTGGTGTTGGGCATTTCATCCGCACTGGCAACAAGTTCGTGGTTGTTTACGGCAAGATATGGAATACCGTTACGTGATGGGGGGGTTGGCGCCGGACTCCGATGAACCGATGCCGATGCCGATGCGCGAACACCTGCAATCGATATGGCGTACGATTGCGGAACGGACCGGTGTTACATTCAACTATGAGTTCTGGTCCCGATGTACACCACGGCGTTCGACCTATCCGGCGTGTCGCGCGGTCATTGCCGCGGGCTTGCAGGATGATTCAAAAATCGAGCCAATGATTGCCGCTATTCAACAGGCCTATTACATGGAAGCCACAAACCCATCCGAAGCGAGTGTGCTTGGCGAGTGTGCCGCCAAAATCGGACTCGATCCGCAACGTCTCACGGCGGATATTGCGGGTGCGGCGGTCAACGAGCAGCTACAGCGGGATTTTGCGTTGCGCGATCGATTCGAAGTACAGGGATTTCCGAGCCTCGTATTGAGCTACCACGGAACTCATCACCTAATATCCAGCGGTTATTGCGATGCCCAAGATGTTTTGGATCGGGTGACCAGAATCACACAGTGACCCCCGTGGTGCCAGGGTACTAGACCGGTTGTGCGTCGTTTTGAGGTGCACAGCCGTCGTACAGTTTGTCCCGTTCGGATGCAGTCGGTGGACGGTTTTCATCTTCGCCTCTGACCGTTCTACCGAATTGCGTTTGATCGCGCCGAGTGAGTCAATACGAGTGCCCTTGCGCGCGAATTTTGTGCGAACCGTCCGGGCTAATCGATACCGAGGTTCGCGGACCCTTCGATCCGGAGTCGATCCGGGTGCACCGTAATCGACGGTATATCGAATTGGCGCAGGTCAAAATGATACGGCGTCTGCGAGCCGGCCTGTGCCAATTGGTTGCGCACTTCGTCGAGTAATGGAAAACGCAGCAACGGCGCAAGCGTCGCCGCGAAATAGTTGCGAATCAATTCGGCGTACGGTCCTTCCGGTACCGCAATACGTGGGTCGGCCAAAATGATGACGCCGTTTTTATATTGTGGGACACCCGAAATGCTTACCCGCATCCTCGACTCGTCGGTGCCGAGGCACCCGCTAGACACGGCGACGGCCGCACGTCCGACAAACTGCGAAGTCAGAGCGAGCCGTTGGTTTTGCGGATTCACGCGCGGTTGATCGAGATACGCATAGGTGCACGGTGACCCCGGACCCCCCTGCATGTAGGCGCGTCCCTGCTGTCGATAAATCTGCTGGTGGAGCATCTTAAGCAACGCGCTATAGGCAATATCCAAACGCATCGTGCTGTGCGCCGGTGCCGCTACAAACGTCAGCGCGATAACAGTGAAGCAAGCGCGAATAAATCCGAGTGATGCATGCATAGTGACGTACCGTTGGTGGAGTTTCGGTTCGATTGATGCCTCAGAGTACACGGTGGAGCGCATGAATTAGCTTGGCCACTTCGGAGTGGTTGTTATAGTGCACCATGCTGGTACGCACCACGCCGCCGCGCTCGCCGAGTCCCAACGCGTCGATACAACGTCGGTATAAAAATCGCCCGAACCGGCGCGGACGCCATCAGTCGCGACTGCGGTCGGAAAGTCGGCGGCCAACCAGTCATCCGCCGTGCATGAAAATGTCGGGAGGCGGTGAGTTCGGTCGGCCGTAGTGTGGCCAACTAGTCGCACATTCGGGGAGTCGTACATCGCACCGACATGTGGGCCGTAAAGCTTATGTAAGCTAAACAGGTAAAAGTCGAATTCGACGTCCAGTCGATTACGCAGTGTCATATCAATTTTCTACTGTCCACGACGGTGTATACCGATGGGGGCCCCAAGTTGTCGGGGACGCGGTAATTGGCGATGCGACTCGAGCATTGTCTCGAGCCGCCGCAGCGCGGCCGCGGGTAGTGCAGTTGGCCGCCGTGTCTGAAGGTCAACGTGAAGCGTTATTTGTTCCGCCGTAGCAGCGATTGTGCCATCGCCGTTGTTGCGCATCGATAAGAAATAGTGAATTCGTTTGCTGTCCAAATCGATCATCTGAAATTCCGTGGAAAACACCTCGTCTTGTTTCAGTTCATGCAAATAATGGAGATGATTTTGCAACACGAAACAGGAGCCTTCGCCACGTTCGACATACTGCGGTCCAATCTCCAACATATCGAGTACATAGTCGAGCGCCCTGTCGAAAGCCAGCACGTAATAGGCAAGATTCATATGGCTGTTATAATCGATCCACTCCGCTAACACCGCCTGGGGTGGACAAATCACGGGCCGGGGGGCTGGGTCGATGGTCATGGCCGGCATGATAACGGCTAAGTAGCGGCGGGCAAAGGCAGCGTATGTGTGGACGCATAAATGTACACGACCATAGTGCAGTGCAGGCATTGTTGGATCGTCTAGGCGTGCAGTTTGAGTCAAGTGGATTTGTGCCGCGCTACAACGTGGCACCGGGTGCGCGGTTGGTGGTGGCGCACGGTGCGGCCCCACAGCGTGAAGCAACGCTCGTGGAATGGGGCTTCGTGCCGCCGTGGGCTAGGCCTGGCCAATTCGCGCGCGCGTTGATTAACGCGCGCGCCGAAACGATACGTGTCAAACCGTCATTTCGGCGGCTGATCAAGTCGAACCGAGTCGTGATCCCGGTCAACGGCTTTTACGAATGGCGCCGAGTTTCGGGGACGAAAACGCCGTTCTATATTCGCCCCGCGAGCGCCGGCGCTTTCGCGTTCGCCGGTATTCAACAACCGTTGGACGACGGCCCCGGGCCGTGTTGTGTGATCACCACGGCTGCGAATGACAAGTTGCGCTCAATCCACTCGCGTATGCCGGTCATACTTGCGCCCAGCGCAATGGCCGAGTGGCTGGATGGCGATGATGACGCAGTGCTGGATGCATTGATGGTGCCTGCACCAGACGAGTGTGTGGAAGCGATCAGGGTGTCGGATTACGTAAACGACGCGCGCCATGACGGTGCGCAGTGCGTGGAGCCCGTCGACGGGTTATTGTAATTTCTAAGGAAGCTCTGAATAAATCAGAGTTGCCCCGATTGTCGTTATGGCGTTCGGCGCAGGCGCAGTAGTGAATTATCGGGTCGCGTAGGCTAGTTGTGGCCCCGCTGCTACGGCTTATGGGGCCGTGCCAAATACTCGTCCGTCTGCATTTCGTACAGCCGGCTTGCGGTGCGCTTAAATTCCTCGGCCAAACGTGTACCGCGATACAGTCGGTCGGGTGGTGCGGCGGCGGACAGGATAATATTCACCGAGCGATCGTAGAATTCATCCACCAACTGAATAAATCTCCGCGCGGCATCATTGTCGTCGTCATCAAGGGTTGGCACGTTTCCAATCAAAACGGTATGCAGGTAGTGCGACAACTCCACATAATCGAGATGCGAACGTGGCCCGTCACATATGTTGCGAAATTCGAACCACGCGATACCGTCGCTTAATACGCGGACCGGTATCGTACGACCCAGTACCTCGATGGTGTGGCTGGATTGCTCGTGCCACCCGGATTGATCGCTGCAGCCGACTAACTGTTGAAAACTCGTGGCCAGTGCCGCTTCGGCCGCGTCGTCCAATGGGCAATGATACGTTTCCGCCCGGCTGAGTACCGTCAATCGATAATCTACGCCCCCGTCTAAATGGACCACTGTGTTGTGTCGTTTAACTAATTCGATCGCCGGGAGGAAGCGATCGCGTTGCAATCCGTCTGCATATAAATCGTCGGGATGTAGGTTCGATGTCGCCACCAGAGTCACGCCATGCTGGAACATCGACCGCAACAATCCGGATAGGATCATCGCATCGGTAATATCCGAGACAAAAAATTCGTCAAAGCAAAGCACTCGCGTCGACTCCGCGAGACGTCGGCCGATGTACTCGAGGGGATTGGAGTGCTCTTTTAGTGTTCCGAGCGCCTTATGGGTTTGTTGCATAAACCGATAGAAATGTATTCGCTGTTTCTCCGCAAACGGTAAGCACTCGTAAAAAGCGTCCATTAGATATGATTTGCCTCGACCCACTCCTCCCCAAAGATAAACCCCAGTCTCTGCCTTTCTCGGAGCGCCGCTAATCCGATTCCATGCGCGTTGCAGTAGCGGAGTTACTGCTGTGGTCGTGGTAAGGCGTTGGTAAACCGTATCGAGAATCTTGACGGCCTCGCGTTGTACGGGGTCGTCGCAAAATCCCGCGCGCTGCGTGTCCCGTCGATAACGCGCGTTTGGGCCCATCACAAGCAACCCGATCTCGGCTCAACCAGCGTAATTTTCAAAGCGTCCGGTCGCTTGATAATCGATTTAGGGGGGTGCATGCGAATCGGTGACGCGCGCTTGTAATAGTCATGCCGGTACTTCGATGCGTGGCATGATGTCCTCAAAACGATCGACGCAGTGAAATTCGGGGGACTGGCGTTCCGGGCCGGCCGAGTCGGGAAAGCGTATGCCGCGGAGCTCTGCCAAGCCGTAGTCACGGGCGGCTTGCAACACCGAAAAATTATCGTCGATTAGCAGCGCGCGTTGTGGGTCGAAAGGATCAACGTTTTGATAGCGCAACCAAAAATCTCGATGCTCCTTTGCGGCGCCCAACGCGTGGGAGGTTTGCAACCGGTCAAAGTAGTCATCAAGGCCGGTGCATTGCATTTTAAGGTCGAGGCTCGTAATGTGAGCGTTAGTGACAAGGCGCACTTGTTTATGGTGCAGCTGCAACCGCTGCAGAAACAATTCGACTCCGGGGCGGACCGCAATGAGGTGTTTGATTTCACGTTTCAGTGCCGCAATATCGAGCCCCAGCTTCGCCGACCAGTAATCCACACAATACCAGTTCAGACTTCCTTCGACATGGCGCATTTGTTTGCGCAACTCCGACAGCGCTTGTTGCGCGCTCATTGAGTGCAGTTCCGCGAAACGCTTTGGCACGTGTTGTAGCCAGAAAACATTGTCGTAATTCAGATCCAGCAGCGTGCCGTCCAAATCCAACAATACGACATCGATCCGGTGCCATTGAATCGCCGGAACAGTCATTTCAATGTTATTGTCGAGTTCATTCAATCTCAATTTTCGGTTACGCTTCGCGTTTCCTTAAGTACGCCGATACGCGGATATTTTGATCGCGCCGGATTCGGATAACAACCCGGGCAAAAGGGGCTTCTAATACTTTATATTACATCGCGACTACGCTACGTGTGGGTTGAGACGAGAATGCCAATATGAATGCCGCTGAACTGACCGCGTTGTTACCGGAAGTTGTTGCGATCGCTAAGGCGGCCGGCGTGGGAATTATGGATGTGTATGGCGCCGCTTTCGAGGTTGAGACAAAAGGCGATGGCTCGCCGCTCACGATTGCTGATCGGTGCGCCCACATGCTGATCGAACAGCGGCTCGCAGCCTTAACTCCAGGCATCCCAGTGTTGTCCGAAGAGTCGCGCCAGATCGACTATTCGGAGCGCGCAGCGTGGCCGATGTTTTGGTTGGTGGACCCACTGGACGGCACCAAGGAATTCGTGAAGCGCAATGGCGAATTCACCGTGAACATCGCTCTCATTGACGGCATCGCACCGTGTCTTGGTGTCGTGCATACCCCGGCCCAGGACGTCACCCATTCGGCCGCGACGGGATGCGGCGCGTATCGCCAACACGCCGCCGATTCGCCCCAGCCGATCCGGGTGCGAGCGTATCGCGATGGCACCGCGACTGTAGTAGCAAGTCGCTCACATGCCGGCGAGGCGCTGCAGGTGTTTAACGAACGACTGCGTGCCATAAGCGGCGCGATCGAACTGCTCAGGATGGGCAGCGCTCTTAAGCTGTGCCTCGTGGCGCAGGGCGACGCCGATATTTATCCGCGCTTGGGTCCGACGTCGGAATGGGATACGGCCGCGGCTCAGTGTGTCGTCGAGGTGGCTGGCGGCCATGTTGTGGATCGCTTCGATACGCCGCTACGGTATAACAAGAAATCACTGCTCAATCCGTGGTTTTTGGTGTACGGTGCGACCGAGTTTAAGTGGTGTGAACTGGTGGACGGTTTGGAAGAGTAACCGGCGAACGAACATTCTGCGCAGTCGACGGTTTACGATTCGGTGCAACGGAACCTCAAGCGCGCCAACGCCGCAAATATTGGCGCAACCGCCGCCACCACACGATCAGGCTCAAGTAAAACCGACGTGCCCAGCGAAAATCGACTGCCAACAGTACCAACCCCAGCGGCACCATCCAGAACCCAAGAATCGGCAGGAAACCAAGAATGCCGCCGATCACGAGCAGTGTCCCGAGGCTGATTCGTATCCACGGATTACGGTGTTTTTTGAGATTTTGAAAGAATTTTTTTGCTGCTGCTTTCATCGTAGATCGACATAATCGGCGCGCGGGTAACGACACCGATTATCATCGGGTTTCGGTCGCGCCCAGACAAGGGTATTCTTGACATATATGCCGCTTCATTTCACAAAAATGCAGTCGTTAGGGAACGACTTCGTCGTTATCGATGGCGTTCGCCAACACGTTGCGTTGAGCGCCGCGCAGATTCGCCGGATTTCCGCACGCCGTACCGGCATCGGTTTCGACCAATTGCTGGTGGCTGAGAATGGCAACGGTCAGGACGAGGACTTCGGCGTACGTATTTATAACGCCGATGGCAGCGAAGCCGAGCAATGCGGCAACGGCATGCGTTGCGTCGCACGTTTTGTTCAGAACAAAGCGCTTACCGACAAGGTATCGATCGCGGTACGCGTGTCTGGCGCGTTGTATCGGCTGACCGTGCACGACGACGATCGGGTCACGGTAGACATGGGAATTCCCGAATTCGAACCGGACCGCGTACCGTTTGTCGCAGACCGACGGTGTGCCTCCTACTCACTCGAGCTAAACGGGAAATCACTCACGATGGCTGTGCTGTCGATGGGTAATCCGCATGCCGTACAATTCGTCGATGACGTAGTGACGGCGCCGGTGGCGACGATTGGACCGGGCATTGAGCATCATCGGCGATTTCCGAAGCGGACCAATGTGGAATTCGTACAAGTCGTGGATCGATCGCGGCTACATTTGCGGGTTCATGAGCGCGGCGTCGGTGAGACCCAGGCCTGCGGCAGTGGCGCGTGCGCGGCCGTAGTTGCCGCGCACCAAGCGGACTTGGTGGCGGACGCCGTGCAGGTTACGCTACCGGGTGGAGACCTTGGCATCGAGTGGGCGGGCGGCGACACTCCGGTGTATATGACGGGTCCGGCAAGCACAGTTTTTGATGGCACCTTGGAGCTTCAATAGCATGGGTTCAAACGAAATCAAGCGCAAACCAAGTAACAACGAGTTCACCGACGAACAAACCATTGGGGATTATTTGAAAGAGCACCCCGATTTTTTTACACGGCATCCGGAGCTTCTCGCCGATCTCGCGCTTCCCGACGTTGGCGGCGAACAAGTCGTGTCATTGGCGGAGCGGCAAGTCGCGGTGTTGCGCAGCAAGAATGAATCCCTGGAAGGCAATTTCGAAGCGTTACTCGCACGCGCGAAGGAGAACGAATCCTTAGAGACTCGGGTCCACGCAGTCGCGGTCGCGGCGGTCGCTGTTGCCACCATTGAGGAGGCATTCGCGTCGATGCCGGCACTGATTCGCGAACAGTTCGGCATCGCCCACGCGATCATACGTCTCGGTCCGCGACCGGCCTACGCCGCTCAGAGTACCGACGACGATATCGAGGTCGATATCGCGTTAAGTCGTATTATCGAGCGCGTCGCACACAGGCGCAGCGTCTGCGACGATCGCCTTCCGCACGCAACGCTGGATTACCTTTTTGGCGACCGCGTAGGATCGGTGGATTCGTGCGCGTTGATTCCGTTGGTGGACCGCAGTGAACATGTGCTTGGGGTGTTGGCCCTAGGCGCCGGCGATGTGAAACGGTTTCAGCCGAATCTGGGCACGGTGTTCCTGGACCGCCTGGGGTTATTGCTGGGCGCGGTTTTTGAACGCCTGTACCGGGTTGAAGCGGGGCGTTGAAGCCAAGCGCCGTGGCCGTGTCGGTCCCGGAGTTTCTGAGTCACCTGCGTACCGAACGGCGGCTGTCGCCCCATACGGTTTCCGCCTATGCGCGTGATCTCGCGGCATTCCAGAGCTACTGTGAAGCCCAAGCCGACGGTGGCAGTATCGCCCAATTCGATAGTCGCGGCGCGCGGGTTTACGCCGCGCGTTTGCACCGCCGAGGGTTGTCGGGGCGCAGCGTGCAACGCAATTTGTCGGCGCTACGCAGTTTTTATCGGTTCTTGATGCGCGAAGGTGCAGCGCGGACTAATCCGTTCGAGGGTATTCGTGCCCCGAAGGCGCCGCGTGCATTGCCACGGACCTTGAGTACCGACCAGGCCGAGCAATTGGTGGCGGCGGAACAACGCAGCCCGCTCGCGGTGCGCGATAAAGCGATCATGGAATTGTTTTATTCGTCGGGATTACGTTTAAGCGAACTGGTCGGCCTCGACGTCGCCGATTTCAGTGCCGAGGATTCGCTAGTGAGGGTGCTGGGCAAAGGGAACAAAACCCGAATTCTGCCGGTGGGCCGGCATGCAAAGGCGGCGCTGGCGGCATGGTTGTCGGAGCGCGCCGAGTTGGTCGCCGTCGGCGAAACCGCACTGTTTGTGTCGCGCCACGGCAGCCGTTTGAGCGCGCGTTCTGTTCAGCAGCGCTTACGGTACTGGGCACGCAAGCACGGTTTGCCCGTCTCCGTGCACCCGCATATGTTGCGGCATTCGTTTGCGAGTCACCTGCTCGAATCCAGCAGCGACTTGCGGGCCGTGCAGGAATTGCTGGGTCACGCCAATATTTCCACGACGCAAATCTACACACACTTGGATTTTCAGCACCTCGCAGGGGTCTATGACAAGACCCACCCGCGCGCCCGTAAGAAACGATAGCTGCTAATTGAGGCATTTAGTTCAGGCTCCAACGCAGGCCGCGGTTCCGAAATGCGTGTTGAAAATGACCGTCGTTATCATTATTCTTCCGGCCGCTTTCGAATTCGCCCACTGACAAACGTCTATTGTGGGCTCCAACCGGGGAGAAAATCATGTCAGCCGTCGCATTAATACCTACGCTTCTGGGCGTATTCGGTCTCGGCGCCGCGTTTTATGTGTATCGGCTGGTGCTGGAATACCCAGAAGGCACCGGCAAGGTCGCGGAAATCGCTCATTCGATCCATACCGGTGCGATGGTTTTTATGCGCCGCGAGTACACCGTATTGTCGATATTTGCGGCCGTCGTCACGGTGCTTATATGGATTTCCGACCTCGGCTGGAGAACGGCAATGGCATTTGTTGTGGGAGCCGTGTGTTCCGCTGTGGCGGGTTATATCGGTATGTATACAGCTACCCATGCCAATGTTCGCACCACCACGGCGGCCCACGACAAGGGCGCTGCGGAGGCACTGCAGGTCGCGTTCTTCGGTGGCTCGATTATGGGATTGTGCGTGGCCGCGATGGGATTGCTGGGTTTGGGATTGCTGTATCTGTTCTTCGGCGGCGATCCGGAATCGGCCCATGTGATCCATGGTTTTGGCATGGGTGCCTCTACCGTCGCGTTATTTTCCCGCGTTGGCGGCGGTATTTTTACCAAGAGCGCCGACGTTGGGGCCGACCTCGTCGGTAAGATCGAAGCCGGTATTCCGGAGGACGATCCTCGCAATCCGGGCGTTATCGCCGACAACGTCGGCGACAATGTGGGCGACGTGGCCGGCATGGGTTCTGATATCTTCGAATCCTATTGCGGTTCGATTATCGCGAGTATCGCGATCGCCTCGACCCTTAGCATCGGTGTCGTCGAATTGCTCGGCGAGCGGCAACAGCTGATGTTTTTGCCGTTGGCATTAGCCTCGGCCGGGTTGTTGTGTTCGATTAGCGGCATTGCGCTGGTGCGAAAATTTTCAGATAAATCGCCCGACACCGCGTTGCGCATCGGTACCATCGGTGCATCGCTGCTGTTTATGGTGGTGGCATTGATCGTGGTCGCGGTTATGGGAATCAGCATCAATGTCTGGGTAGCGGTGCTGGTGGGCGCGATCGGCGGTATTGCGATCGGCCTCGTCACCGAATATTACACGGGCGGTGCGCCCGTGAAGCGCATCGCTGAGTCCGGTGAGACCGGCCCGGCTACCGTAATGATTTCCGGACTCGCAATCGGCATGCAGTCTGTAGTGGTGCCGATGTTGGTCATCTGTGTGATCGTTCTCGTTGCGAGCGAGCTATCGGATCTGTACGGCGTCGCCATCGCCGCCGTGGGTATGCTGGCAACGGTCGGTATTACCATGGCCATCGATGCCTACGGACCGGTCGCCGACAATGCCGGTGGCATTGCCGAAATGGCCGGCATGGGCGAGGAAACCCGTAAGATCACCGATTCGCTGGACGAACTCGGCAATACCACCGCCGCGATCGGCAAGGGTTTCGCCATCGGCGCGGCGGCGTTAGCGGCGTTGGCCATCATTACCGCCTTCATCGAGACCGTAGCGGCACGCCTTCCGGATTTCAGCCTGCAAATTAACGACCCGCTGGTGCTGGCCGGCATGTTTCTCGGCGGCATCTTTCCGTTCCTGGTCAGCAGTATGACGATGACCGCCGTCGGCACGGCGGCGTTCGACATGATCCACGAAATCCGCCGTCAGTTTCGCGAAATCCCGGGCCTGCTTGAGGGCAACGCCGAACCCGATACGGCGCGGTGCATCGATATCGCGACCCAGGCCGCGTTGAAGCGTATGGTGCCGCCAGGTGTATTGGCAGTACTCGCGCCGGTAGTCGTCGGCTTCGGTTTGGGCCCGGCGGCGTTGGGTGGCATGTTGGGCGGCGCCCTGCTGGGTTGTGTGCTGCTCGCGTTGACCATGGCTAACGCAGGCGGTGCGTGGGACAACGCAAAGAAATACGTCGAGCGCGGCAACCTGGGCGGCAAAGGCTCCGACGTCCATAAGGCCTTGGTGGTGGGGGATACGGTCGGCGACCCGTTCAAAGACACGTCGGGCCCGTCGATGAATATTCTGATCAACGTGATGGCGATCGTAAGTCTCGTAATCGCGCCATTGCTGAGTTGATTCCCCGGCGAGCCGGCAATTATATGCGCGGCGACGAATGCTAGCGACCCGGTGCCGTGAATTCGGCGCCGGGCTCGAACCCGAATGCGCTGTCCAAGCGTAGTTCCCGAGTCAGTTGATCCAATGCGCCGTGATCGTGTTTGTTGCGCAGCACGACGAAAATTAAACGCGCCGAATTGCGATTGTAAAACCCCCGAAGTCAACCGATACGCGTAACAGTTCGCGCGCGTGTTCGAGTGTCATGATGCAAATTGTTGTAACTTATATATCGAACGGTTGCTTGAGTTTTTTTCGCACCGGTGTGTTGTTAAGAGTTACGTATTGCGGCAGGCCGTGTTTGAATGGCGGCGGCGCCTCGCCGACGATCAGCGGCGCAAGATAATCCCGGCAGCGCCGGGTGATACCGAAGCCGTCGGCGCTGATGTAATGGCGTGGTATATGACGTTCTACGTTAGCGACCCGGGCCAGATTAGTCACGCCGATTTTCCAGCGGTACGGCGATTGTGAGGTGCGCACGATGCTGGGCATCACTGCGGTGCGTCCTTGCAGAGCAAGTTCCACCGCGGCTTTGCCGACCGCATAGGCCTGCTCAACGTCGGTTTTGGAGGCGATGTGCCGCGCCGCGCGTTGCAGATAGTCGGCCACGGCCCAGTGATACTTCATGCCGAGTCGCGATTTAACCATTGCCGCCACGACCGGCGCCACGCCGCCGAGTTGCGCGTGGCCGAACGCATCGCGGCTGCCGGTTTCGGCGAGAAACCGGCCGTCGCCATAACGCGCGCCTTCGGAAACTACGACCGCACAATACCCATAACGGCTTACCGCGTAATCGACTTTGGCCAGAAACCGGTCTTCGTCAAAAGCTATCTCCGGAAACAAAATGGCTTGCGGCGCGTCGCCGCGCTTCTCGGCGGCCAGTCCACCCGCCGCCGCAATCCAGCCCGCGTGTCGCCCCATGACCTCCATTACGAAAACTTTGGTGGAGGTTTTTGCCATCGACGCGACGTCGAATGCCGCTTCGCGGATCGAGGTCGCGACGTATTTCGCTACCGATCCAAACCCGGGGCAGCAATCGGTGCCCGGCAAATCGTTATCAACCGTCTTCGGAATGCCGATACACGCTATCGGGTAACCCAAGGCCTTGCCAAGCGTCGACACTTTATGGGCGGTGTCCTGCGAATCGCCACCACCGTTATAAAAGAAATAGCCGATGTCGTGTGCCGCAAACACTTCAATCAAGCGTTCGTATTGGGCTCGATTCTCATCGATGCCCTTGAGTTTATAGCGGCACGAGCCAAATGCCCCGCCCGGGGTGTGTCTTAATGCGGCGATAGATCGCGCGCTCTCCTTGCCGGTATCGATCAAGTCTTCGGTCAGGGCGCCGATAATACCGTTGCGGCCCGCGTAGACTTTGCCGATTTGCCGCCGCTGCTTACGTGCGGTTTCGATGACCCCGCAGGCGCTGGCGTTGATGACCGAAGTTACGCCTCCGGATTGCGCATAAAACGCGTTCTTTAGTGTAGCCACTGTTGATTTACCTCAATCACGGGAAAGCGGTTCGTTAGCTCCTGCGCCACCGCCGCAACCGATTTCTAAGTGTTGGGGCCCTTAAGATTGCTGCGCTCCGAGATTTTTCCGGCGTATCCGGATGTGGCCCCCTGGATCCCGAGTTCGTGATCGAATTGCACCTGCAGTACCGCTGCCACGCACTCTTCCAAGCGGGTGTATTCGGTATACCCCGTGGTGAATTGTTGGTCCGGAATATAAATAAACAGACAGCGAAATTGCCCCTCGCCGGTCTTAATAACCACAAAATTGCAGCCGTGAGCCTGCGAGAATATCGTTGGACACGCGGTCAGCGCATCGTGTGTGGCGGTGGAAAATTCCGGTATCGGCATAGTGATGGGGCTCCGTTACGCGCCATTGTGCCACAATCGCGTTGTGCAATCGAAGCTCCGGGAGTCGGTCGGGCTTAGGGCGAATCTATTGCGGCGGCGGGAAAGTCGAGGCCAGTGTTCCGATTTTCCTCGTCAAATGGCTCGCTATTCTTCTCAGAAAATCAAAACACTGGCCTCGATTTTCGACCTGCCTCGCTGCGATCCCCTAAGTCCGACCGACGCCTAGACCGGGTCGACCGAACCCATGGCTACATTTCTGGATCGGCCCGAATATCTCGTCGGAAATTGGCCGGCGCGGCAGGATGTGCTGAAAAGAGGGGTCAAAAGCCGAAGATTATGCCCAAAATTGCCGTGACAGAGGGTCCCCGATAACGGTTTCCGTTGCGATCGTTATTGACCGCGGAAAAGTCAGACGGTAGTGTAGCGCCCGCTTCTCTGGAGACTCGTGTACCGTTGTGGACAGCGGCGGCGCGGGTGGGCGAATTGCCGGTCAAATCGAGAACTCATAATGCGGATTGTAATGCTAGGCGCGCCGGGCTCGGGTAAGGGCACCCAAGCACGATTACTCAGCGATCACTACAAAGCCCCCCATATTTCGACGGGCGATCTGCTGCGGGATGCGATCGAGGCCGGAACGAAAATTGGTAAAGAGGCCGAGCAAGCGGTCGATGGCGGCGACTTGGTGCCCAATGACCTCGTCATCAGGCTCATCGAGGAGCGTCTGCAAATGCCCGACGCGCGCCGCGGATTTATTCTCGACGGATTTCCGCGCAATATCCCTCAAGCCCAGGAACTCGACAATCGGCTGGGATGGATGGGTCGACCGCTGCAAATTGCGTTGAATGTGTCGGTCGATGTGAATACGCTGATGAAGCGGCTAACCGGCCGTCTTACCTGCGGCGAGTGCGGCGCGATTTACAATGAACATTTCTCGCGGCCGAAAAAGCCGGGTGTGTGCGATCAATGCGGTGCCAAAAAACTGCAGCGCCGTGCCGATGATAACGAAAAAACGGTTAGCAACCGCCTCGCTGTATACGAGCAGGAAACCGCGCCGCTGACCGCGTATTACAAAGCCCAGCAAAAACTCCGCAGTGTGGTGGCCGACGGTAAATCGCAATTAATATTCGAAAAAATATGCGATATCATCGATGCCGATATCCGTCCGCTCGAGGTGCGTCTCGTAGAAACCGATGCGCGCCCCGCGACGGCCTCGGCCGCGGCCACAACAGTCTCGACGATTGCGGGGGGCGAAGTGCATAAGCACACCGTTATAGAGAAGCGTCCGCCGCCGAAGAAAGCAGTGGCCGCCGTGCTTAGAGTTCCGTCCGAGGCGCCCGCCAAGGCGTCCGCCGCACCGAAGCCCGCTAAGGACTCAGCGAGTGGCTCCGCTGCGCGCGCTAAAGCGCAGTCTGGTGGACGCAAGGTGGCGGCAGGCGCAGCCGGAAAAAGCGCTAAAAAGTCCGCTAAGAAAGCGGCCAGAAAGGCTGCCAAGAAATCCACCAAGCCGGCTGTGAAGAAAGCGATGAAGAAAGCGGTGAAGAAAGCCACCAAGAAGGTTGCGAAGAAGGCCGCAAAGAAAATAGGTAAGAAAGTCGCAAAGAAGACGGCGAAAAAGAAAGTCGCAAAGAAGGCGGCGCAAAAGAAAGTCGCAAAGAAGGCGGCGAAAAAGAAGGTTACAAAATCGGCGCGGAAAACCGCGAGCAAGGTTGCTCCAAGATCCACGAATAGGCCGACTGCTAAAAAGAAGCCGGCGGCTAAGGCCAGAAAGGGTAAAAACATCAAGCGCACGACTAAAAAGAAAGTGACAACAAAACGTAAGGTGGCGAAAAAACCGCAGGCCAAAATGGCCAAGAAGACGTCCCGGAAAAAGACCCAGAAAACCGCCAGGCAAGCCGGTAAGAAAGTCGGCAAAAAAACCGGGAAACGGTCGGCAAGAATCAAAACTGCCGCGAAAATGTCCAACAACAAGTCGAAAGCCCGACGCCGTTAGTCAAGGAACCTCTGCATAAGTCTGGGCGAATCAAGTTGGGATTCAAAATGATCAAGATCAAGGCGTGGAACGTAAGTAATAGCCCAGCTATTGCCTACAGGGACGTAGGTAATGAGCGAGAGCAAGGACGCGGTAGCGTTGCTTGCGTTTCGCAAAGCTTCCGCTCCTGCTCACGCCCCTCACCTACATCCATGTAGGCGACACGGAGATTGATTATTTTGGACCCAAATGGATCATTCATGACTTTTGCAGAGGTTCCTTA
>JAOTWM010000346.1 GCA_029862885.1 Gammaproteobacteria bacterium | reverse complement strand
AGGTTCCAGTGTTGCCACGTCGCTGCCGTGCTGGGGCGGTTAGAATCGCAGGGTTCATAGGCAAAGGGCAAAATACTGTCTTCTTGGTTGAGCACCTGAGTGAGCGCTGACTACCGCGCACTGTCGGCTTTTAGCCGGAAGTTGCCCCTCGGATTCGGTTTTTAGCCGGGAATTAACGGTTGCAAACGGGACATTCAGCGTTAGGACCTGGGAGTTCCGCTACGACCCGAAACCGACACCGTTGCTGCAATATCGTGAGTATTCTCTGAGTGGCGTCAAGACATAGAGGATGAGCAGATGCGTCTATTCGTTGCGAGTTTTTTCTTTATTGTTTTCTCGCTTGCCGATGCGCAGCAGCACTATCCTAATATTGACGGTGAAGTCCTGCTCGATGATGATCGAGTGGTCGTCCAACGCTTCGTTTTGGAACCCGGCCAGTGGGAAGGAATCCACGAGCACCCGCAATATCAGCTCGTTATCGTTTTGAACACCACTGATGAACTCACCTCTCGGTTCCGTGGTGCTGAAAGAGTCTTTCCTGGGTCGGAAGACGATGATTCTGACAGCATCGGGGCATTCTGGCGCCAAGGGCCAGTCTTCATTGGCGATCAGCATGAATCGGGGAATACCGGCACTCGTCCACTCGAGTGGATCGCGATTACCTTCAAGAGTGATTCGGTCGCTACCGAAGATCCGCCAGTGCAGATCGTACAAGAATGACCGATACTGGCCGTTCTGTGAAATCCAGCTGGGCGTTCGAGGGTCGGGTTCGCTCACATTTCGGCCATCCGCGGGGTATAGTTTGTAGGGTACAGATCGACCACAGCAGCCGGTCGCGCTTCAGTCAAGGAAGTAGCAAGATCATCGGTTTTCGATAAACAAATTTTCGAATCAATTTTTGTTTCCATTTCAGGAGATTGCCATGTTGTGCCCAGATGATTCTACCGCTCTCAAGCGAGCGTCGTACGAGGGCGATGTTCCTGTGGACCAGTGCGGTAAGTGCGGAGGCATATGGTTGGACCATGGCGAATTGGAAGCTGTTCAGGATATTCGTGTGAACGACTACTCAAGCGAGTTGGAGGCGATCCCTACGTATTTTGATAACGCCTTTGAAATGGCACTGGCGAAGACCGAAGGCGTTTATTCCTGCCCAAAATGTAGGCGGGAGATGGAGAAACGCGAATATGCCTACTGTTCCCAAATAATGATTGACGTATGTCCGAGCTGCCGAGGTATATGGCTTCATCAAGACGAGCTCTCGGAATTGGAGATCTTTTTTGAGAAGTGTCGGGCAGATACTCGCGAAGTCAGGAAGGGGTTTCTGGCGAGTCTCAGGTCATTTCTCACCTAATGCCGACGTGTTTCGACGTCCGCTTCTGGCCGAGGCTGTATAGAAACTGCCCCGAGATATCCAGATCATCGACAAAAACATCAATCACACCACGAATGTGAGTATTTCATAATACTTGCGTGATAATCATGTGACTAACCGGCGCCATCCTTGATGCGGGTTAGCGGTGACTTTTCACTCGCTAACTCCCGGACCAATTATCTGCAACTAACAGAGGGCGTCAAAATGAGACTATCACCGTGGATCCGCATAGCTGCGCTATGCGCGGCGACACTAACGGCATCGGCTGTGCTAGCCGACAAACCGAACTTTTCAGAAGCAGTTTACGCAGATGGCGTAGCATGGGGTACCAAGGGGACAACCGCACTCCCTGCACCAAACGAGCACAACCGGCAATCATTTGATGCATTGTATGTGGTTACAAATTCCAATAATCCGCAAGGCCAATTGCCGGTGTCCGAGGCTGCTCCAGGCAATCCGAACTACAATGGTGGACGATGGTTCACTCACTCCGTCGAGTGGACTGCAGAAGGGTTCATGGCGCATGGCATTGTGCCGGTGCTGATGTCTTATGCCGACATCCAGGAACATTACTATCTAGGTCACCTGGTAATAACACCGGGCTCATTCCCAGGCGGCCCACCGGTCTATTTCCAGTGTCCGTTGCTCCCAGTCAAGTAAGCACCATCCCGGCGGGCGTAGACGCCCGCCGGGATCTCTTATGTGTGGGGCGATATGTCTCCTCCTACTGCCTGTCGCTGCGACGACACAGCAAGCCTGGGACGAATTGGATGTCGTAGATGGCCCGAATCCGACACTGCGCTATGGGTTCTAGACTGAGCCCAAGTTTTTGATTGAAGCACTCGATTCCGCCCGAGCTCGATTGCACTTTGAACTGGCTGTGCAACGCGAGCGTCAATAACGGTCAGAGCACTACCACATGCCGCCTAACAATCATTGCAGCGGACAGTCCGCGCGCGTCGCGCACGGCTTGGCCGCTGAATTCCGGCCGAGCGTAAGCTCGTGCGCATGGCACCGAGGAGGAGGTCGCTCATCGCAGTGCTCTTCTTCATCGATGAAAGAGCCGCCTAGACCACGGGCTGATCGCTCACGATGCACGGCGGCACGCATATGTATTAGCGGACCGCCTTTATTTGGTGGGCCGACCTGGTCGATCAGAACCGACCCGGTGCGCCGACTTCTTCTAGGCCGCCCCGTTCGATATCGCAGAGCCGCATCACCCAATATTCCGCATTTTCGAACGCCACGCATGCGTCGGCCGTGTGATCGAGGGGAACGGTTTTCCTATCGAAGACAATGAACGGCACCCCTTCCGTTCGGGCGAGTTCTTCGGCAGCCCGGATGCTCCTCACCTCTTTCAATCGTTGCCACCGGCTGGACCAGAGTTCGTGGGTCTCGGGCGCCCAATGCACCATTGCGCCTATCTTCCAATCGATCCAGACTGGCCGTCGCGAGAGCGTCGAAAAACCGTCCACGCCGACGGGCAGGAACACGGTGTGAGGCGGCGTGTTGTTTCGCGCCCAATGCTGAGCTTCCGCGAGGGCTTTCGACCGTTCGGGTTTACTGCTTAGGCTACCGCGAAGCCCCATGGCCGTCGCGCCGTACGCGAGCGCCGTGATATACATCATCGCCAAAACGCCGGCGTTCAATGCGCGGTACGACCCAACGAGCCGCTTCAAGAACGGCACGAAGGGCATCAGGACCAGCGGAACCATCAACGCCGCAACAACCGCCGAACCCAGCGCGCCCCACAGCAGTGCTGCTACGGCGAGCCCGGCGACCAATGGTAAAAACAATGCGAGGCGGGCCATGGTTGGAGATTGCGGCGGCTGCGCCTTCAGCAACAGAAGAGAAACGAGCAAAACACCATAGACTAAGAGCACCGTCAGACCGGTCTCGATATCGCCAAACGCCGGCACGACGGCGGTCGACGCCACCGCGACAAACAGGAATGTCCGCGCGAAATAGTTCGGCTGGTTTCTGAGGAAATAGGCACTGACCCCGCCCTGAACGATGAGCCCAATGACGCTCGCCCGGGTGCCTATCTGAGACGCCAGAAGCGGCGCTTCGCCGGAGGCCATATGGCTCGCCGCGGCCATGGCAAACAGGGCGAACGGCAGGTACGTTGCCAGCATCCGCGATTTCGATGGCTTGTCGCCGGCCAGAATCAATGCGACCAGCAACATACAAATGTTACCCGTCATCAAACTCGACCAGGCGATCAGGGCGTAGGCTCGCTCAGCCTCATCGTCTTCTTTGAATGACTTCGCACACCACGAGATGATGATGAGCCCAAGCAAAAACATGAAATAAGAATCCATTCGAAGTGGATAAAGATTAAGCAGGAGTCGACTGTCCGTCACATAGGGAAGAATCATTCCTCCAACAATGACCGCACAATAGGTGGCAAACAACGCGACGATGATGCGTCGGTGGTCAGCCGACCACCTCGCACCGACATGCCTCGCTGCCAGGAACCCGATGGGCATCGCAAGCAGCAGCGACGCGGCGGCCCCTATGTGCGTGTCGATCATGTGATGGTGGGGAAAGTATTCCCGCAAGAAGTCGCGAAAATCGAACGCGTCGTGGGGCGAAACCGATCGCGTTGCCTCGAGGATCCAAAGCAGCACGGGGGAGGCGACGACGACAAACACGCCCAACATTTTCACGGTCGTCGCGAGAAGAACGACCACGCGCTCGCCTCTCAAGCACGACAGCATCACGATACCGGTCGCGAGGCCTCCCCAGGCGCCGACAAACGCGTTGATGTCGAATGCGAGGCCGGCCATCGCCGCCGCCCATAGAAACCGTCGCTTGAGCAGCAGAAGCCAGGACAGCAGGATTGGTAGCGTGACCGCCTGAGAGTGCGTGAGGTAGCCAATGAGAATTTCGTTCCGCCCAACCGGCGAGTCGCCGAGGAACGTGGGCAAGAACGCGAGGAAACAGCAAAAGAGCGCCGCTGGCGCGCCATCGCATCCCAGGGCGCGAACGATCCGCCACACCAAAAAGATCGTGAAGACCCTGATCGCGACGTGGACAGTCAGAAATAGATAATAGATATTCGACTCGGACGCTAAGTAAGAGATCCCTATCCAAAATCCGGAGACATATCGACTGAGAGAGTGGTAGAAAACGTCCGAGGGGCCCTCTATGCTGTTCGCATAGTCCAAAACGATCGGGATGTGAAAGATATTGTTATTGCCGGGGTAATCGAAACCCTGAAGCGCAACGGATAGCACCGCCGCAAGCAAAATCAACAGGGGGGCGTAGAGAACAAACAGTGATGAGTGCGCCAATTGCGCCAATGACTGAGGGCGTGAGCTCAATTTGATTTTCTCGGGTCCGCGGCTCCAAAGAGGAAGGGCAGAGCTGGCGTTCGCCAACGTCCGACGGGGGGAATAGCGTACTGAACTCCTTGAGCCCTATTCTGAGACAAGCCCATAGGGGTTAGCCAACTATCGATATCACGGTGTGTAGGGGTCCTTGTAATAGAGCTTCTTACCCTCCGAGGCTTGGATAGCAGCCACTACTCGCTCACTCCGTCCTCTAGCCCTCGATTGTTATTGGAGTGGCAACGTTGCCACCTTTGAAAGCTACGATCTTAGCGGTCGTGGTTTCCGCGATTTTGCGATAAATGGTCCTTTTCCGCAAAGTCTGGCATCCGGAAACGGCGGAGGAACTGGTCAGCGTTAGATCGCCCAGACGAAATCGAGTATTTGAAGCGTCTGGCCGATGTCGATCTTCCAAGCGAATGATGTCGATCTGCTGCACCGTTACAGCTGGTTCAGCACTTATGTCGGCGAATACGCACGGAAGTTGCCCCCGGATTCGGTTTTAAACCCGGCATTAGCGGTCGCAAACGGGACATTCAGCGTTAGAATCTGAGGGACCGGGTGCGACCCAACCTGGTCGTTCGGGTCTGTGCCGCTGAGTCAATTAATTTCCGGCAACGGTGTGCTTTCACAATGATGATCTAGGAGTTCGAGCTATGGAGAACCATGTCTACAAGCAAATTGAGATTACGGGCTCATCCGCGGAGAGTTCGGATGACGCCATTCGGAAAGCCATAGCGAAGGCGGGCCAAAGCGTAAAGCATATGGATTGGTTCAATGTCACTGAAACGCGCGGTTACATAGAGCAATCGGCTGTGAAGTACTGGCAGGTTACGATCAGGATAGGTTTCAGAATCGAAGACTAGAAGCTTGCATTGCTAATCGGCGAACGGGCATTAAGTAGCTCAATTGAGTGTCCGAAATTGAGCTACTTAATGCCCGTTCGCCGAT
>JAOTWM010000345.1 GCA_029862885.1 Gammaproteobacteria bacterium | reverse complement strand
AAACATCGTATGTTGTCGGCGAAATATTCGTAGTCAGCGGGTGCATGTTCCGCTGTCACTGACAGCTACCTGCCAGCTGCGACCAGTATCACGGAGAGCAGAACGGAATATCTATATCTTCGGCGTAACCGGTCGCTGGAGGACGGCCGGAGCGACCGGCTCAAATCGACCCGAAGCAGTCATCTGCGGATACGCCAGGAGAATTACAACAACAGGTCTTTTTGTGGCCGAAGCACCAACACGCAAGCTCGCTGTTCTCCTGCATGCCGATGTGGTCGGTTCTACAGCGCTCGTCCAGCTCAATGAGACCCTCGCTCACCACCGTATTCAGGACACATTTCGACGATTGTCGGAAACCATCGCCACTCATGGCGGCATCGCACCTGAGATTCGGGGTGATGCGTTGGTCGCAGAGTTTTCGAAAGCGTCGGATGCAGTCGAGGCAGCGCTTGCTTTCCAGGCTGGCAATGCCGCTCACAACCGGGAACTCCAGGACGAGATTCACCCAGTGGTTCGAGTGGGCATCGCACACAACGTTTGGACCAGTTCGCCGAGCCTGGAGGCGTGTGTATCCAAGGAGCTGCTTACGATTTTCGAGCGGGTGCTTATGCTAAACCCCAACGACTCCACTGCGCTGGGCCAATTTGGTTTCTACCTCACGCACGACATCGATTTTCTAGCCAGGCGTGGCCGACTCGCCAATGCAAATGAAATGCCCAAACACCCTATTTAATCTAGTCCCCACGCCCCGACCTGAGTATAAATGGGCCCTGTTTGCCGAGTCTCCGATTGCATCAACAAAAAACGATCGATGCGCCAGACAAGCTGCACATTGGGATGCGCTGCCAGCTTATTGCATTTCGCTTTTCGGAGCAGCGTAACGTGCGGTGCGAACGGTCTGGCGTCGACGGGAAATCCGACTTCCAGTAGACGCCGACACAGTTCCGATACCAGCGCTTCAAGTGGCGCTGGCACGTGCGCGGGCGCGACCCAGCCAACGGCGCTGCGTTTCCAGCAACCGGTTTGGTTTAGGTCGAGTCGAAAACGGTCCACGCTAATCGACTCGCCGATGGCGCGCAGATCGTCAACACGCTCCACCGGTACCGATCCCAGAAATGCCAAGGTAAGGTGAATGTTTTCTGCCTTCACGACACGCCCATCGAATGCCTGTTGCATACGCTGCCCCAAACGCCACAAGTCTTTTTCAAGGCCTGGATCCGGCCAGAGCGCGAAGAATAGCCGCTGCACTGCCCGTTTCAGGTGGGGGTTTGAAGGCATCAAGCCAGTATTATCTGTTGATGGCGAATCAGTAATTTTCACATAACCGCAAGGGCATAAATAGACTGGTTTCTGTTCCGGTTCGCTCATATGTGGCATCGAGATGAAGAGCGTGTTGATATTATTCATGCATATCCTACTCGCCAAAAAAGACAAGTGCACCGCGACTTTTCGGACATCACCCACAATTTTTTCGTTACTATGCAAGGACAAATCGATAAGATTGTTTGATAACGTATGCTTTGTACTTCCTATACGCATAGAAGATTTCTCGTGCACACGTATGAGCCTAGGTACATCTCGACTTATCGCGAAGGCGAGTTGCGCACTCGGGCTGCTTTGGCCTTGAAAGAGCTCGAGGACTGCTGCGCTTGCCCCCGAAACTGTCATGTGAACCGGCTACAAGATAAGGCGCGTGTGTGTAATAGCGGACGATATGCCGTCGTCTCCAGTGCCTTTCCCCATTTCGGAGAAGAAGATTGTCTGCGTGGCTACAACGGTTCGGGGACGATCTTCTTCGGGATGTGTAATTTGCGCTGCGTATTCTGTCAGAACTGGGATATCTCGCAGCAGTCAGCTGGATCCGAGCACACCGCAGAAGAAATTGCCGACCTCATGCTTACGCTTCAACGCCGGGGCTGCCACAACATCAATTTCGTCACCCCGGAGCACGTCGTGCCCCAGCTCATAGAGGCGATGGCCGTGGCCGTCCCGCAGGGCCTCAATGTGCCCGTGGTCTACAACACCGGCGCCTATGACTCGGTCGAATCGTTGCGGCTGTTGGATGGTATCGTCGACGTCTACATGCCCGACTTCAAATTCTTTAACTATGGGCCCTCACGGGCTTATCTTAAGGCCAAGGATTACCCGGAACGTGCACGTGAAGCGATCAAGGAGATGCACCGGCAAGTCGGTGATCTGTGCTTCGGCTCCGATGGGCTCGCGCGGCGTGGTCTGTTGGTCAGGCATTTGCTGATGCCGAATCATTTGGACGATGCAGCGCAGATTTTTGAATGGTTGGCCGACGAGATCTCCCCCGACACCTATATCAACATCATGGGCCAATATCGACCGCTTCATCTGGTCGGTGCATCGGTGTCGCGCGGAAAGTACGACGCTATCAACCGTCGCCCGTCCGGCAAAGAGTTCAAGGCAGCCGTTGATGCGGCACGGCAAGCCGGTCTCTGGCGTTTCGATCAACGGTCGTGAAGCCGTATTGTCTTGAGCGCCGTGGCGACTCCGACCTGACAATTTATCCGTTAATATTCAACGCCAAATCGATGAGTGTCCCGCATTTCGGTGTGCTGCGTGCGACCGCATTGTCGGTTAGTGGGTATGGCTGTTATAGATCCTTTCCGTTACACCGAGCCCCGGCAGCAGACGCGACGGGCCGGTAGTCGCCTAGCGTATAGCGGCCTTCTGCGCGGGGTGCTCGCGCGTAACAACTTACCCCAAGGGGACTAGGAGGATTTCTATGAACGTATTTAAATATTGCCGATGGGCGCTGGCGCCAGCGCTTGGGCTGCTATTCGCAGTGCCCGCAAGTGCTACCCATAGCAATCAGGCCGAAGCAGAACCATCGCCAACGCTCAATCTGATAGGCCAATTCGACGTGCCCTTCGATGGTCTTACCAGCGACGTCTGGGCTCTGGGCAACTACGCCTACCTCGGTAGCTTTAGCGAGCCTTTGTGCTCGTTCGACATCACCGGGACCCGCATCATTGACATCAGCAACCCATCGGATCCCACCCAGGTAGCCTTCATCAAAGACAAACAGGGGACGCGGACCAACGACGTCAAGGCTTTCTCGATTGCCACGAGCAAGTGGACGGGTGACATCCTCGTCACCACCAACGAGGGTTGCGGCTTCAGTTTGCCACGGCTCAACTCGCAGGGTGGCAAGCCAAGGCCCGGCCGCGGCGGCATCAACATTTACGACGTGTCCGACCCGACCAAGCCCCACGCCCTCAAGCAGAACTTCCTGCCCAAGGCGAACGGGATCCACAACACCTACGTTTGGGAAGATGGCGGCGGTAACGCCTATCTCATCGCGGTTGACGATATCGACGCTCGCGACGTGATCATCGTTGACATCACCAACCCAGCAAGCCCGAACGTCGTCACCCGGACCGGCGCGCCCGACTGGCCCGGTCTTGATTTCTCCGAGATCGAGGGTCCGGCGGTGTTCCTGCATGACGTCTGGGTACAGGACGGCATCGCTTACCTGTCCTACTGGGATGCCGGTCTGGTGCTGCTCGACGTGGCCGATCCGGCCAACCCGGTCTTCCTCGGTGACAGCACGTACCCGAACCCTGACGCCAGCGGCCTGCCACCGGAGGGCAATGGCCACGTGGCAGTACCCAACGCCGCCGGTGACCTCGTGATCTTCGGTGACGAGGACACGGCGAGGGAGTCTGGCTTCCTGGACTCGACCATCGGCGGAGTCCCGCAGACCAACAAGATCGGCTTTGCCGACTTCGGGCCCAGCGCGCTTGATAGTTTCCCGACGGCTGTAACGGCAGTGGCAGCGAACCTTGGCTGTTCGTCCTCGGATTTCGGTACCGGCGCCGTCACTGATGTGGTCCTGATCGAGCGGGGCGCGTGCTTCTTTTCGCAGAAGGCCGAGAACGCCGAAGCCGCCGGCTACGGTGGTTACATCGTGTTCAACAGCGTTGCCGGAGGCGAAGGCCTGATTAACATGGCGTCCGGCACCGCCGGTCCGTGGAACATCCCCGGCATCTTCGTCACCCGGTCGCTCGGCTCGGCCATGGCGGCTGAACTTGGCATTCCCGGTGTGGTGACCGCGGACAACGTTGCCGGAATCGCCGACGGCGAGGGCTTCATGCGGGTGTACGACGTCACCGACCCGGCCAACATGGTTGAGGTCGGCAGGTACTACACGGAACGCACTTTGCCCCCACTGAACCTAGATGCATTGGGTGGAACCCGGGACGCCCACAATGTGGTCGTCGACGGCACCACCGCCTATTGGGCCTGGTACAACGAGGGCATCCGAGTGGTCGATTTCTCCGACTGTCAGGCCGGTGACGGCTTCTTGGGATGCACTCCGACTGAGGTGGCTCACTGGGGAGGCGGTCCCGACCCCATTGCCGACTTCTGGGGCGTGTACCTGCATACCCTTCCCGACGGCAATACCTACATACTGGGCAGTGACCGCAGCATCGACGCGGCCAACGGTCTTGTCGGCGGTCTCAAGATCTTCGCAACTCCGTAGGCGCGAAATCGCCGAGAACCGGTCAGAGGAGGCGGCTTTCGAGCCGCCTCCTCTCGTTTTGGCCACGTGCATACGATCGCCGCCTTGTATTGCCTGGCGCTGACGTAGGCCAAACCCAGAATCTCGGGGTACCGGGGGTGGATAGTCTGGAATGAGACGTATGGCCCGTTTGAGCTGCTCGATAGCCCTCTCGGGCTCGCCCGCGAAGGTCAGCGGTTTAGCCATGTGCGCAATCGAAACGGGGAAGCTGCTTGTGAGCTTTACGCCGGCCCTAAGCCCCCGTTCGGCAAAGCGAATCGGGCAGCAGGGTGGATCAATTACTAGGGTGCGTTTCAGCCTTCCTCACTCCTTCCCGTGTTGCGGCACATTGATCGTCACTTAGTAAAGCGCGGGCAATCTAGGACATCCAATAATTTCCCTTTAATAATCAAAGGCTGCAATGTGGGTGTTCCGCATTCGCCTCAAGTGGTTTTATCGTCGATTAGATGTGGCATGTGAGGTACGTGGCCGAAGCTCCGCCGCAACTTGATTCGGATAAGATAATCCAAATATCGACGGAATGGCTGGATACCTAACTACTGGCCCGCATGGCAAAATTTGCCCGCCTCATCGTACGCTGGTTCGTCCCGCTGATCGGTGGGGGTTTAGCCCTGGCGGCTATGTTTTTTCTTTATCGCAGCTTGAATTTCAACTTGTTTCTCGACGAGTTGAAGGCTGCCAGGTTCTGGTGGATTGTCGTGCTCGCCGCCACGATACTTCTCGAACAACTTATCCAGGGCTGGAAGTGGCGGCAACTTCTGTACGACCTGAAACCAATTTCAAGCGCGCGACTGACCGGTGCTTTCCTTGCAGGATACGGCGCCAATATCCTCGTACCCTTGGGTATCAGTCCACTGGTGCGTTCGTGGCTTATCGCCAGGCTCGAAGAATTGCGTATGGCGACCGTGCTCGTCACCACGGCTATTTCCCGTTTTATCGACGGGATCGTTTTTGCGATCGTCGCTGGCGTTGTTGCCCTCACCGGCCAAATCCCTAATATCGAGGGTGATTTGCGAACCGGTGTTGCGGTTGCCGGTGCGCTCAATCTTATCTTGTTCTCGGGCGCACTCTGGTTACTGTTTAGGTCACGCGCCCAATTCGCACTGGACAACTCC
>JAOTWM010000344.1 GCA_029862885.1 Gammaproteobacteria bacterium | reverse complement strand
TCAATCCCTACGGGCACAGCAAGCTCATGGTCGAGCAGATGCTGAACTCCTACGATCAGGCCTACGACATGCGTTATGTCGCGCTGCGTTATTTCAATGCCGCCGGCGCCGACCCGAAAGGGCGATTGGGCGAGCGCCACGATCCGGAGACGCACCTCATACCCCTGGTGTTGCAGACCGCTACGGGACAGCGAGATGCCATCACCATCTACGGCAACGATTATCCAACCGAGGATGGCACGTGTATTCGCGATTACATCCATGTTCGGGACCTGTGTCGTGCTCATCTACTGGCACTTGAGTATCTGAACTCCGGTGCAAGCAGCGAAATCTTCAACCTGGGTAATGGCGAAGGTTTTTCTGTAAACGAGGTGATCGACACCGCGCGCCGCGTCACAGGGCGCCGCATCTTGAGCATCAACGGGCCGCGACGCAAGGGGGATCCAGTACGGCTGGTAGCTGACGCCGACCGTGCCCGCTGCGTCCTGGGCTGGGTGCCGGAGTTCAACGACATCGAGACTATCGTCGCCGACGCCTGGAATTGGCACCTGGGTTCCCTGCTGTCCAGGGGAGGAGATGCAGGCGGTTCGGGTGCGGATGTGCGTTTGAAGATTCATGGCCGCTGAGATCCAAAGCATGAGGATCGAAAACACCGCTGATCGGCGTCTCATGGCCTCCGCCGTCCGAGCCCTGGCCATCAGGGCGCTTGGTCCAGGCATTGCTTTCGCCATGAGCGTGCTGATCGTGCGCCTGCTTGGCGCCGAGGGATCGGGGGTGTTCTATCTCGCTTCGACATTGGTGCTCGCCGGCGCAGTCGCTGGCCGGTGCGGATTAGACACCACGTTACTCCGTTTTGCCGGCGCCGCGTGGGGGTCGGGCGATCCGGCAGGGGTAATGGGGCTTAAACGCAACGCCATACGGATAACTACCCTGGTCGGCGCGGCGATGACCCTCACGATAGTGACGTCAGCCGACTGGCTGTCCAGAGCGGTGTTTGCAGAACCCGAACTTGGAGAGGTGATGAAGGTTGCTTCTTTCGCGATCGTTCCGAGCGCACTGATCAACCTGCAAGCCAGTCTGTTGAAGTCCATCGCGCGGCCTGGTCGGGCGGCATTGGTTGAAGGTGTCGCTATGCCGCTACTGGTGACAAGCCTTCTGGCGCTTGCCATGCTGTTCGTCTCGGTCGATGCGACCGTCGTGGCCGGCTGCTATCTCGCGGGCACGATTCTGACTGCACTATTGGCCGGCCGTATATTGGCGCATTGTCTGCCCGCAGCGGAAGCCGTGCACCGGCTGCCGCTTCGTGGCTTGATGAAAAGTGCCGTTCCCTTGCTGTGGGTCGACTTGATGAACTTTGCCCTCGTTTGGGCGCTGCTGCTGCTGATCGGGGTCCTTGCCAGCAGCTCGGAGGTAGGAATCTATAACGCCGCTCAACGTCTCACGATGCAAGTCGGGCTGTTGGTCACTTTATTCGGCAGCGTCACCGCGCCACGGTTTGCGGCGCTACACGCCGATAAGCATCTTGAAACCATCGACCGGCTCGCGGTGCGCACGACGCGCTACGTCAGTCTGCTGGCGAGTCCTTTTCTGGTGATCCTACTGGTTTGGCCGGAGCCGGTTCTGGCCCTGTTCGGGCCCGAGTTCAGGTCGGCAGCGACGCCCGTGCGCGTGCTGGCCATGGGCCAGCTGGTCAATGCACTGAGCGGACCGGTGGGCTACTTGCTCGTGGTGACGGGGCACGAAAGGGACCTGCGCAACTGCCAAATTGTTACGGTGTGTCTGGTTCTGGCCCTCGGGACCGTCCTGATTGGCCACCACGGTGCGATCGGTGCGGCCATCGCCGGCAGCGTAGCCCTGGTGTTCAACAATCTGGCAAGCCTGTGGCTCGTGCATCACCGCACCGGCCTGCGGCTGCATCCTGGACGCCTGCTCAAATACGCGCTGTAGGAGCGATCATGCGTTACACACCCATATTCATCGGAGGATGCGATCGCAGCGGCACTACACTGCTGGGGGATCTGCTAGGCGCCTCGCGATACGCCTTGGCAACGCCCGAATCACAGTTCCTTCCCGACCTGGCTCACCAGGTGGCCAGTGGCGTGTTCCAAAGCCGGATGCAGGCGGCGCACTGGTTGCGCCAGCATTTTCGATTCGCAGTGTGGGAACTCGCATGCGGCGAGCAAGACCTCGCGGGAATGCTCGATCTCGAGAATCTGCGCGAAAGCATGGAACGCATCATCCAAGCTTACGTAATGCAGTGCTCGCCTGAAAAAGCGGATGTCAGCGTGTGGGTGGATCACACTCCCGACAACTTAAAACACTACGCGCTGCTCAAATCACTGTTTGCGGACGCGCGCTTTGTCCATATTGTGCGTGACGGCAGAGGCGTTTGCAGTTCGATTGCGAAGCTTGATTGGGGTCCCAACAATCCATACACCGTATCTCGCTACTGGACCGAGCGGTTGCGCCAGGCGGCTACGGTCGAACTGGCCGAGGGCGACCGGTGCGTCGTCGTGCGCTATGAGGATCTGCTTGAACGCCCGGAGATTGAACTGGCGCGGGTATGTTCGGAGCTAGGCATTCCTTTCTGCGCGTCCCAACTCAACGGGGGTGGAGTCGTTTTGCCGGCGTTCACTCGTAAACAGCATCGGTTGGTAGGACATCGCCCAGATGCGTCACGGGCTTTCGCGTGGCGCAACAAGATGACGCCGTCCGCGATCGCGGTATTCGAGGGTTATGAGTGGTCGCGGGTGCTGCTGAAGAAATACGGTTACCCGTTGCTGTCACCAGGCAATGCCTCGAATTCGACCCTGCGGACCCTCGGTTACTATGTGCACGACTTCGGCTGCTACCTCCGCAACAGATGGCGCCATAAGAAAGTGGAGGTGAGTACGGTCAACCGGCAGTTTGCGGTCAACGGTATCGAGTGACGCAGCAGATACCTTTGCGCCGGCGCCACTGCACCATCGTGTCAGTCGCGTTCCTGCAGTTACACCTTCGCTGTGTTACTTCCCGAGAATCTTCGCGGTGTTTTTACCTTCGTAGTCTCCTCCACGAAACCGCCAATGCTGTCGCAAACAGCGCGTCATCTCCGCGCATGAACCGCGGAGAACCCATGATGGTCCCGTTCACCGCTGCGTGCGTAATCAATCGCAAAATGCGATGCACAAATCGATGCGAGGTCCCACCGGACTGCCATGGGGGCAGGTGATGGGCCCGGAAAACGTTGGAAAAGCGGCGAAATGACGAGTGGAATGGAGTTGGCACGGCAGTTGCAAAGCATTGTTCCAGTAGCGCGAAAGCGCTTTGACACCAGTTCCGATATTCATAGCGTAAGGTGATATATGACTGAAAATTCAATAGCGCTTCAATGCTCCTGGCAAAGCCGGTTTGCCCACATGGGTTTGGTCAGCAAGCTGCACAGGCGGATACGTGCACGGTGGATATTCCTGGATAAGATCCTGCGTGACGGGCTGCAAATACATGCGCCCCGAGTCTTGGATCTCACTTTGTCGACCGTGCTGATCCTGTTTCTGGCGCCCGCCTTGTTGGCTCTCGCGATCAGCGCCAGGGCGGCTCACGGTCAGGTGTTTGCGAAACACGCAAGGCTCGGATACCAGCGGCGGCCTTTTGAGCAACTTACTTTTGCCGGCGAAGGTAAGGGTCGGCACCTGGCATCGCTGTTTAATGTCTTTCTAGGGAATATGTCGTTTGTGGGGCCCCTGCCGCAGGAACTCGCCAAATCGGCGAACGCCCCGTCGCGAGAAGCGGTGAGGTATTCCGTTCGTCCTGGTGTGGTCAGCCTGTTCGGTCTTCGCCGGAAATTGGGCATCGCTCATGCCGGAGAAGCAGACATCGACTGTGAGTTCGTCCACTGTCACGGCGCCTTCGGGAATCTGTGGATACTGGCACGCGCCGCTGTATCGGTCCTCATCGGGAAAACCGACAACGCTGTGGTCCCGCTGTCATTCAGCATATTTGGGATCGATATACGCAACACGACAATGGCGGAGGCCGTTGCCTGGATCACTGAACGCGCAACGAATAAACAAGATACCTTGGTCACATTCGTTAATCCCGATTGTCTGAACATAGCCTATGGGGACATAGATTACCGGCGGATTCTCCATCATGCCGATGCGGTGCTTCCGGACGGTATCGGTATCAAGGTCGCGTGTCGGATGCGCGGGATCGAACAGATGGAAAACGTCAATGGAACAGACCTGTTTCCATTTCTGTGCGAACGTGCCTCGGAGACTGGACTGTCGCTGTTCCTTTTGGGATCGCACCCTGGTGTCGCAGACCTCGTCAAACGGGAAATGCAAGACCGTTATCCCAATCTTCGTATCGCTGGAACGCAGCACGGTTATTTTTCGGCGGAGGAAGAGACTCGGGTTATCGATCGCATAAACCAATCCGGCGCCGATCTTCTTCTAGTCGCCATGGGGTGCCCAAGGCAGGAGAAATGGCTGCATTGCCATCAGCGCAACTTGAACGCGCGGGTACGCATAGGCGTTGGAGGACTATTTGACTTCTACTCCGGGCGAGTTCGGCGGGCCCCCATTTGGATGCGCGAACTCGGTCTGGAGTGGGTGTGGCGTCTGCTACAGGAACCCACCCGGCTGTGGCGCCGGTACGTGATTGGTAACCCGTTGTTTTTGTATAGAAACTGGAAAGAAATTAGGAAGAAAACGTTATGAAAACGCAATTGTTCAACGGCCGCCGGGCCGCCGGCAGTGGTAGTGTCGCTCCGCCGCGTTGGTTGTCCGCTCACTCGCTCGGTATGGCCGCTTTTGTCCGCTGCCGTTTCAAAACGATGGTTTGGAGCACCACTTTGAGTGTGTCTCGTTTTGTCAAACGTGCGATCGACATCGCGGCATCCGCAGTGTTATTGGGCCTGCTGCTGCCATTGTTTCTTATCGTCGCCGCGGCGATAAAACTGGAATCATCAGGGCCGATCCTGTTCAGGCAGACACGCGTTGGTCAATATGGAAAGCTTTTCTCCATGTGGAAGTTTCGTTCCATGTACACCGATGCGGACGCGAGAAAACAAGAGCTCGCCGAGTCAAACAATCAACCGGGAGGAATCCGTTTCAAGCTTAGATTCGACCCCAGGATCACCAAGGTTGGTCGATTCATTCGTAGGGCTTCCATCGATGAGTTGCCGCAGCTGTGGAATGTGTTCACCGGCAGTATGTCACTGGTTGGGCCACGACCGCCGTTGCCAGATGAGGTCAATCGATACAGTCAAGAGCAACGCAAACGATTGGCCGCCAAACCTGGAATCACGTGTACCTGGCAGATATCCGGACGCGCCGATATCCCTTTTGAACAACAGGTACAGCTGGATATTCAATATATCGCTTCCCAATCTCTGGGATTGGACTTGCGTATTCTTTTCAAAACCATGCCGGCCGTGCTATCGGCCAACGGCGCCTATTGATAACAGGAGATCATCGACATGAAAGCTTTAGTGCTTGCAAACCGAAAAGATAATCAAAAACTCCTCCCGCTTACATCGAGGACGCCACTTGCGTTGCTACCTGTAGCGGGTAAACCGTTGGTTGTATACGCCATCGAATCCATTGCTGACGCGGGAATCAAAGACCTCACGGTCGTGACACCGGGTTCCAACGATCGATTCAGACAAATTCTCGGAGACGGCGGGAC
>JAOTWM010000342.1 GCA_029862885.1 Gammaproteobacteria bacterium | reverse complement strand
TGTGCTCGGCAGCGCGAATAAATGTGAGTAGACATGAGCCATCAATTCGTTTGCGCGTTTCGTGGCACCATACAAAGATAGCGGATGGTCCACATCCATATGTTCACTAAAGGGCAAGCGCGTGTTCGAACCATAAACCGAACTGGACGAGGCATATACAAGATGTTTAACGCCCGATGCGCGGCATCCCTCGAGAATATTTCCAAAGCCGACCAGGTTGGTGTCGATATAGGCCGCGGGATTCTCGATCGAATAACGCACTCCGGCTTGGGCGGCCAGATTGACTACGACATCGAACCCGTATTGTGAAAACAACGAGCCCATGGCCGCGCGATCAGAAATGTCGATTGTATGTAACTCGAAAGTCGGATTATCCTCAAACAATTGCAGACGAGAACGTTTTAGCCTCACATCATAATAATCATTCAGATTATCGACACCGATAACGCTATCACCCCGGGTCAACAATAATTGGCAAAGTTTAGCACCGATAAATCCGGCAGCGCCGGTTACCATGATTTTCATCGTTTCAACACACCGACTCGAAACACATATTACTCAATCCGCAACATATCCGGCGCCAAAACCCGTTGGCTCGGTAACTTGGAGCGCAGATAACCAACCGTCGCTAACGGAGTAGTCACATCCGTTACAACGGCGCCATCGACCCGAGGCAATTCGCCCCATCGGCCCCATACGGGCTTGGATAAAAACTTAGATTTGTGTTCAGTTCGATCAAAAACACCTACAATTTCAATATCAAAATCAATCGCGCGCAGTACCGCGATCTCAGCGAGATCCGAGATACCGCATAACACCAAGCGACGAATCCCGCATTCGACACAATTCTCGTAAATGCGATTGCAGGAGCGGCCTGCTTGACGATAGAAATCGAACGAGATCGACAGGTAACGTGATGTCAATCGCGCTTTTTCCGAAAACCCCGTCGGAGTAAGATAGTACAAATAACGATTTGCCGGCGCCTCGCTAACCTTTACGTAACCTTTGCGTATACAGCGTCGCAGGTACGAATTCGCCAGCCCTAATGCCACGCCTAATTGGCTCGCCAGCCGACGCTGGCTAAGGTCGCTGCGCCGGTCGATTGCATCTAGCAACTCCAGGGTCAACTGTTCTTTTCGGGTGTCTCTGGCCAGCATCTTGCGACAAACTGTTTACGGCAGGTTCAAGGGGTTACGTGGCTTGTTGGGCGTTGCTGCATTGCGTACGGTGAGGAACGCCCCCGTATGCGGCGTGCTGAAACTCAACACCTTGGCCCGAGGGGCACTGTTCAAGCTACCGTTCACGGGTTGAACACTATACGGCCGAACATCCGTCTAGTCAAGGAAACTCAATTAAAAATAATAACTTAGAACCGATATCGAGACTTCGATTCAATACACGCTCAAACCGGCTTCGACTGAAGCTGACACTTCCGGCGCCTTTCCGTTAATCATCGCCGGTGGTTGCCAGCATCCGCTCTACGTAGCGACCGACACCCGCATTGACGTCCAGGAATGGTGCGATATATCCCGAGTCCCGCAAACGTGCGATATCTGCCTCAGTAAAACTCTGATACTTTCCCCGCAACTGTTCGGGAAATTCGATATAGCGAATCAACCCCGACTCCACAAGTTCCGGTAACGTTAATTCGGGCTCGGACCTCGATCGCCGAATGCTGTTAATAGCCGCCGCACCAACGTCGTTGAAGGTTTGACTACGGCCGGTGCCAACGTTGAAGATTCCGCTCTTGTCCGGGTACTCGTGGAAGCGCAAGTTAACTGCTACAACGTCGTCCACTGAAACAAAATCGCGGCGCTGTTCGCCATCGCCGTATCCCGCCGTACCCTCAAACAGGCGTACCTCTCCATCCTGAAAATACTGTTTAGAAAAATGGTAGGCCACTGACGCCATTTGATGTTTGTGGTGTTCATTTGGGCCGTAAACATTGAAGTAACGCAATCCGACAACTTGCGACTCCAACCCATCGAGCCGATGTCGCACGAAATTGTCAAATAGCAATTTTGAATATGCATAGATATTCAACGGGTGCTCGTGCGCCGACGCTTCGACAAATGTAGCACCGGCCCCGTAAACCGAAGCCGATGACGCATATATCAACGGAATTTTGCGGCTAACACAGAATTCAAATAGAATTTTGGAGTAAGTAAAGTTATTGTCCATAATATAATCGCCATCCGTCGCCATCGTGTCTGAGCACGCGCCCTGATGAAACACGACATCGATACGACCGAAGTCCTGCGCACGTTCAATTCGTTCACGAAATTCCACCTTGCCCATATAATCGGCTACGCTGCAGTCCGCTACATTGCCGAGTTTTTCAGGACGCGAGATATTATCGACAAGCAGGATATCGCCACTGCCGCGAGCATTTAAGGCTCTCAGTAAATTTGAACCGATAAACCCGGCACCACCGGTAACGATAATCACTCAATTTCACCATTCGACATGAGCGACTGAATTTCCTCTTGAGAGGGTACCGCAGTGCCCAGTTTTGAGACCACGATGCCCGCAGCGGCGTTTGCAATGTCCATGGCCTCCTGGCCCCCCATATGGGCTGCCTTAGCCATCGCCATTGCGGCAATTACCGTATCTCCGGCACCACTCACATCGTACACTTCCAGTGCCCGCGCCGGGCTATGGGATACTTCACCATTGCCACGATACAAACTCATCCCAGCGCCGCTCTTGGTGACCAGTAATTCCTCAATTTCCAAACTTCGCACCAACTCATGCGCCTTACTTTGTAACTCATTTTCGTCACTGTAGCTTCCCACAACCGCCTCGAACTCGCGTTGGTTTGGGGTAATCATTGTCGCTCCACGGTAGCGGGAAAAGTCCGTACCCTTCGGATCCACGATGATCGGGATTCCGGCATTCCGCGCCGCTTCAATCATGACGGTAACGTGATAGAGCCCGCCCTTTCCGTAATCGGACAATACGACGACGTCGTATTCCCCCAGCATCGAACGATAGTCGTCGAGGCATTGCGCAAGCACTTCATAGCTCGGTGATCTCTCGAAATCCGCCCGCAACAACTGCTGATTTTGCGAAATAACACGTAACTTGATCGTCGTTGTGACTTGATCGTCGTTGTACAATCGATTGCGAATCTCATCATCATCCAAAATCTTGCGCAAACACGCACCGGCCTCGTCTTCACCAATGACCGACATTACCGTGCATGTACCACCGAACGCCGCTACGTTGCGTGCAACATTTGCGGCGCCGCCCGCCCGCTCCTCGCAGCGGCGAATCGACACGACCGGCACTGGCGCTTCCGGCGAAATGCGATCTACGTCACCGAACCAATAACGATCCAGCATCACATCGCCGACAACCAATACCCGCAGACCATTAAATTTCGACAACATCGTACGCTTGATTTAGCTCCGTCCGACACCGGCGTAAGAGAATCCCGCCGCTCTGACCACCTCCGGATCGAAGATGTTTCGACCATCGAAGATCGCACAGCTTCGCATTCGCTTCACCATATCTGAAAAATCAGGGCTGCGAAAAACTTTCCACTCCGTGACCACGATGAGTCCATCCGCGCCGTCGAGGGCGGCGTACTGATCCTCCGCAAATATCAGGTCTTCACGATCGCCGTAGATTCGCTCTGCTTTACTCATTGCCACCGGATCATAGACGCTCACGGTGGCGCCCCGACTCCACAGTGCGTCCAATACATACCGACTGGGTGCTTCGCGCATGTCATCGGTATCCGGTTTAAAGGCAAGTCCCCATAGGGCAAACCGATAGGTACCCAACGATTCACCAAATCGCTCCGTAATCTTATCCATCAAAACGCGCTTCTGGTCGGTATTTACGTCCTCCACGGCATTGAGAATACGGGCGTGATAATCAATATCTTCCGCGGTCTTACACAACGCCCGTACGTCTTTCGGGAAACACGATCCGCCATAACCGCAGCCCGGGTAAATAAAATGGTAACCGATCCGCGGATCCGCGCCGATACCGTTGCGAACCGCCTCAATGTCGGCCCCTAGGCGCTCCGCGATATTGGCCATCTCATTCATGAACGAAATCTTTGTGGCGAGCATCGCATTCGCAGCGTATTTCGTCAGTTCGGCGGACTTAATGTCCATTACAATGACCCGATCATGGCTTCGGTTAAACGGAGCGTACAAACTTCGCATCTGTGTAATTGCATTTTCGTCTTCAGCGCCTATGACAATACGATCCGGCTTCATAAAATCGTCTACGGCCGCTCCTTCTTTTAGGAACTCTGGATTCGACACCATGCTGAAATTCAGATGCTCATCGCGCTTTTTCAGTTCGGCTTTGATAACACCTTGGACCTTATCGGCGGTGCCAACCGGAACTGTCGATTTAGTGACCACTACCCGATAACAATCCATATGCTTACCGATTTCGGCCGCTACCTCCAAAATATGCTGTAAATCGGCGGATCCATCCTCGTCGGGCGGCGTACCAACCGCTACAAATAATATCTCGCCGTGGTCAACTCCGTCCGCGATGCTTGTCGAGAACATCAAACGACCCGCATTCCGGTTATTCGCAACCACGCTGGTCAATCCGGGTTCATGAATTGGGATTTCGCCGCGCTGCAGTTTGTCGATTTTCCACTGGTCGATATCGACGCAAAGCACGTCGTTGCCTACGTCGGCTAGGCACGCGCCGGTGACTAATCCAACGTAGCCGGTCCCAATTACAGTTACTTTCATCGAAATAGTCTCACCTTAAAGTGCGGAACTCACAGGGGCGCATTATGCTTTTTTTTCCGGCCCTGTCGAGGCCTAGCGCGCATATTGCATCAAGGGTTCGGATTTCAGGGGAAATCGGGCTAAGTAGTCGGGACGATCGTCCGCCTTCGCGCAATATACGGGCTAGAATTCGCCCCGAAAAAACAAGGGTGCCGATCGGCACCCTTGTGTCATACTAAATGGTAATTATTATTCGGCAGTGGACGTTGTCGACTCAGCCGATTCCTCAACGATCAGATTAGCCTTGTTTCGATCAAGCAACTTCGGACCAACCCCCTTGACTCGCTGCAGATCTTCGATTGTGGCGAAAGCACCATTTTGCTCGCGAAATTCAACGATCGACTTCGCAAGCTTAGGACCCACACCACTTATTTCCTGGGCAAGAGTAAGCTCATCAGCGGTATTTATGTTTACCGGTGACGCCAGTGCAGTGAGGGAACCAACAAAAAGTAGGAAAAACGCAAGTGCTGTACGTAACATCTTCATCCTTGAAAACCTCCATGTATTCAGATTGAAAGAAACCGTCTTCCTGACGGTATAGGCAGTCTAGCATTACTGCACGGGCGGATGTCAAGTCGATTATTTTCCTTAGTCCGGCAATAATTCAGCGTCCACTGAAACTCGCAGGGTCATTGGCATTATCGTATTCCATCCACGGCAACCCGGGCATTGCCAATGCATCGAGCGACCGGAAAATCCACACTGTCGACATTCATACCGATATTCGCGCTCGACAATTCCGCCGATCATGTTATCGAGAAGGTCTAAATCGCGCCGCATGCCGCTGTCCGCTTGCTTCAATTTCAACCGAATAAGTCGGTGTAAACCGTGTACCGACGGGTGCCGGCGCACCCAATTCACAATAAAATCCTCGGCCTGTTTTGCCCCAGACTCGCTCTCTATCGTATCGGCGACCGCTAGC
>JAOTWM010000341.1 GCA_029862885.1 Gammaproteobacteria bacterium | reverse complement strand
CAGCCGGGACGAGCATGCAGGCTTCGGTTCAGTTTCTGCCGACCGAAGAAGTGGAGAATAACGTCGATCTGATCTTTAATGGCAATTTCCCCCCGGTGAGTACGAATCTTGATGGCATCGGCACGATAGGCAGCGGCGATCCTTTTCTGCACGTTGTTATCAACGCGCCGGCCGTTGTCGTGGACTACGATGGCAATGGCACTGAGAGTATATTCCTGGAAGGCAGCCTCTCCCACACCCACGAATTTGGCAAAGTACTGGTATCCTTTGAATGGAGCGAGAATGGCACCCCGCTCTCAACCCAGGCCGATACCACGCAATCTTTTCCTCTTGGCAGCCATAACATAAGTTTAACCATCGAGGACGATAACGTACCGCCTCGTACGTTAACCGACAGTGTCACGATTGAAGTTGTACCGGTTAATCAGGTGCCGGGGGCAATGGTGTTGTATTACGACGCTCTGGGTTCGGACCCCGCGGATCTGTTAAACGCGGTTCCAGCTGCCGCTGACTACAGTGAGCAACTCCCCAGTCTGCTGTTGACCAATTCCTCCTTCCCGGCGCCCGTGATGGTGAGGTTCCTGGCGCAAGTTGATATTACGGTCAGCGATGTTTACCTGTTTGCGGGAGCAGGCGGCACCAGTAATCTGATACTGATAGACGGAATCCCTGTGACAGGCCCGCTGAGTCTGACGCCAGGGGTCTATTCGCTGGATGCGAGATTCGCGGTCAATTCACTATCAGAACTGCCGCTTGAGGTCCTGCTCACCCAGGGCACAGGTACTCCCCAGTCCATCCCAGCGAGTGCATTGACTCATGACCAGTCTGCCGTCGGCCCGGTAATCAATAGTGTAAATATTACCGGAGGATCAGAATCAGGGGGTAATTTGGTCGTTATGCAAGGCACCGGATTTTGGCTTGACAATGAAGTGACCGTTCATTGGGGCCCTGTAGATTTATCCGGCGCTGCACTGACAGTCTCCCCAACTTCAATTCAGTTGTCTTCGCCTCCAGGGACTGGTCAGGTGTTTGTTACCGTTGAAACCCCTCGAGGGGTCAGCAATGGATTCAACTATACGTATAGCCCAGGTGGCCCATTACCCATTGACTTTACCCTTCAGGATGTCGCCACAGAGATCCCCGCCCCGACCACGTTGGCGATGGGTCCTGACGAAAGGCTCTATGTCGGTACCCAATTTGGGGATGTATATGCGCTGACGTTGGATGACAACTTCCAGGTAGTGGGTACACAAATCATAAACACCATCTCGGGTCTCAGTAATCCGAATATACTTGGAATCGCTTTCAATCCGTTTGATCCACCCGTACCGCCCCGGATCTATGTCAGCCACGGGCAGCTCTTTGCAAATGGCGGTAGTTGTTTCACCGGGACTTCCCCCTACTCCGGCCAGGTGTCCATTCTGGAAGGTCCAAATTTCGATAGCGTCATACCGTTGATTCAAAACCTACCGGTATCGAATCACGACCATTCTGTGAATGGCCTCACGTTCGATAATAATGGCGATCTGTATATCTCCGAAGGCGGTAATACCAATGCGGGCGTTAAGCATTGCAATATTGGGGACCTGCCGGAGTCTCCGCTGTCGGGAGCGGTCCTGAAAGCGGAAATATCCAAGCCATCGTTCAATGGCACCGTTATTTATCTTGAGACTGCGACATCACAACAAAACATGGATCAGGTCGATGGCGGCCTGGTTGATGTAGCCCCTGGTGTTGATGTGTCTGTATATGGTGCGGGACTGCGCAATTCTTACGACCTGATCTACACGACGCGGGATATGATCTTTGCAGCCGACAACGGTCCGAATGGTGGATTCGGAGCGGCATCTACGGGCCCAGATACCGAGGGTCCCCATCCTACTGCGCCCGATGAGTTCCTCCTGGTCGAATTTGGGCGCTACTACGGTCATCCGAATCGAAACCGCGGGCGTTATGAAGCGCGCCAGAATATTTACCACGGACCCAGTGAACCGTCAGTCCCAGGGGACTTGACCGCGCCCCTTTTAATATTGTTACCCGCTATGGGTGGGATCATGGAGTACCGGGCGAATAATTTTAATGGGGCGATGCGTGGGGATCTGATTGCACAGCAATGGAATGGCGACAGTCACAGAATTACCTTGAGTGCAGACGGCCGAACGGTGGCTCAATCGCAGACTCTTCCAATCAGTATGAGCAGTTTGGATGTTATTTCTGGGCCGGGTGGTGTCATATTTGGCGGGGATCATGGTAACAATAAGATTGCCATGTTGAATCCGTCGGAGACGCAATTCGTAGCGCGTCTTTTCGATATTTTCCCATGGCGGGCGCCAGCAGTCGGTGGGCATCCGTTCGTATTAAGCGGTGTTAATTTTGGCAATTTGGGGAACACCACCGTGACCATCGGTGGTAACGTCGCAACGTTGTCCTCGGTAACCAGTACGCGAATTCGCGGCATCGTTCCAGCGGAGCCCAGTCCAAGCGGAGAATTGGTTGATATTCAGGTAACCACTGGCGGGGAGTCCGCGACGCTGCAAGCCGCGTTCCGATATCTATTGCCGGCTGGAAACGACCCATTTGGCTGGCGGGATGGTCCACCACTCGACCATGCGATTGGCGAGGTCGCCGCCGGCGTCATTGGAGAAATTCTCTACGTGGTTGGCGAATCGCATCCATCGACCCAATTCTATGATATTGCCAGCGGAACCTGGGGTAATCCGACTGCGCTGAGTGAGCGGCCCTTCCAAGGCAACCATCACGCAGCGGCGGTATTTGGTGGCAAGTTCTATCTTTTCGGCGGCCTCGGGAACGGATCTGACGGACAGGTACAGATCTATGATCCGGTAACAAACACCTGGAGTCTGGGTGCGGTAATGCCCTGGTCAACTGGCTCGGCAAGTGCAGCATTAATTGGTGGCGAAGTATATGTGTGTGGCGGCATCATCAATAATCAGACGGTCGATACTTGTGGCGCGTATGATCCGGTCGCCGACTCATGGACTCTGGTCACGAGCATGCCGCTGGGTCGAAATCATGCAGCCGCTGCAAGCGACGGCTCAAAGATGTACATTTTTGGTGGCCGGGGACTTGGTAGTGGAAACGGAAATACCGTGGCCAATGGCTTTGACGACGTACAAATATACGATCCTGTTACGGATACCTGGGACTGGAGCGGAAATCCGAGTTCGCTTCTGGCACCATTGCCGCAGAAGCGAGGTGGCACAGGAGCCGCCGTTCACTTCCAAGGCGAGTTCTACGTCATGGGCGGTGAAACAGCAAACGGTGGAGGGGCTACGGCTAATAATGTATACGACCGAGTAGATATCTATGATCCTGTGAATAATACCTGGCGTATCGGCCCGTCCATGCCGACCGCCCGACATGGAATCTTTCCAGTTTTGAATGGCCAACAAATTTATGTGCCTGGCGGCGGCGAGAGTGCGGGTGGCGCGCAGTCGACAGTATTCGAGATTTACGCACCTTAGATTCTAATTCTGGAGTAGATATTTTGGGTGGCTAATCGTATGGCTTCCCACCGTAAATCGCTTGTTTTTAGAACACGTCGGATTTCGCAGACACTGCGCGGTTTTTAATTGGGTATTCCGTCGTCTGACTTGTTCTTCGGTCAAGCCATAGCTACGGCTACCACTTTCCCTCCCGAGTCGCGCTAGCCAAAGTGGACTCTGACTACGCTGCTGCCATCGAACGCGTCTACGAATATCTCAAGAATGATCACGTTGATCGAGCCGTGATGACGCGCCTTCGAATCGCGCGAAATCTTCAGGATTATCTCTACGTCGCCATTTTTCTGCGCGAAATGTATCCAGTGAGGCGTGAGTTCCCTCGGGTGCTGTTTGATGACGCAAGCCACTTAATTGAAGAAACGAAAAAAATTTTGATAAACAATCGCTCGAATACTGGCTGGATATTCATACGCTAGACTACAGCCTGACGTCCGATGAGAACGGGAGGAACGTAATGTTTTCAGAAAATCCGGGTCAGAGAACAGTCTTCTCTAATAAAAGAAACAAATGTTCTCTGACCCCAGTTCCTGCAGTTCCTGTTTTTATGTTGTGCCTTTTCTCCTTGTTAGCCTTAATCGGTTTTGCCGGCAACGCCGGGCAAGCAGCGTTTGGCCAATCGATTGCAATCACCGAAATCGATGCGTACACGGGTCGGGAAAATGCAGTTCATATGCCCGATCAGCTGCCGATGAGCCGGGCTGCTCACGGCGATCGAGATATTTCGGTTGCCTGGCTCGCCGGCGCCACGAATCGATACTCGCACGGTGTGCTCGGGGACGATCTCGAAGCATCGAAGTTAGTAGTGCAACTGCGCGATGGCAGCGTGCTCGATTTTGAGCTGGCGGCATCGCGGGTATTTGAAGATTTGCAGCCTCGCCTTGCCGACTTGGACGCGGATGGAAATGACGAAATTATCGTGGTGGAAAGCGATGTCAACCGAGGTGCGTCGCTGGCGGTATTTGGCGTCGTCGGCGGAGAATTGTCGCGCCTTGCCGGTACGCCGTTTCTTGGCCAGCCGCACCGCTGGCTAAATCCCGTTGGGGTGGGTGACTTCGATGGCGACGGACGCCTCGATATTGCGTTGGTCGCCACGCCACATATTGGCGGTATCTTGCGCCTTTACCGTTATCAAAAACCCACTCTAGAGAAGTTCGCGGAGGCATACGGTGTGAGCACGCACAGTATCGGCAGCACCGAACTGGAATTGGGTGCGGTGGTACCGGGCTGGCCACGCGACCGGCTGTTGCTGCCGAATCAGACACACAGTGAACTGCTTTTGATCGAGTGGACGCAATCGGAATTGCGCGAATCGGCCCGTGTCAAACTACCGGCACGATTGTCTTCTTCAGTCATCCCGGCTGGCGATAATACGTGGCTATTGCAATTGCGCGATAACCGGTTTATGGAACTTAAGCTCGAATAAGAAAAAATTCGGGGACGCACTACAATCCGGGTCAGAGAGCAGTTTTCTCTAATATAAGAAACAACTGTTCTCTGACCCCAGTTTCGCTCGATGGCTGCAATAGCATTGTTAGCCGTCGTGATGCTGCCGCATTCGCGTCGTGAAATGTGCAGTCAGCCTGATACAATAGCCTAGTCTGAAATATCGGCGGTATGTAAAATACCGGAAAGACCGATGCTGTTGCTAACGGCATGGTTTTGATCAGGCAGCGTCTCGATATACTTGAGTCGCGGGGGACTCATGGACCAACCAGAAGCCAATGAGCACAACCGTCCGGGCCGGGACCAGCCCAATGTTGCGGTAATACTTGAGGTCGACCGCGACTACCGTCAGCTGGCTGAAGCCGGCAAGTTGCCGCTTGGTGAGTTGCCGGAAAAACGGGTCCGCCGGGTGCCGGTTCTCACGCGGCAATACGACGACTGGCGATTAACCGCGTTCTGTAAGGACGACTCGGATAAGGTCGTCGTCTATTGCCGCCATGCCCGTCGCAATAACGTAAAACGCACGTTCGTTACGACGGCAAAGCAGGGACGCTTAGCCGGCAAACGGATTATTCGCGGACGGCGTACCGAATGTGCCGACTATTATCGCCACCGTGCCACGGTTCCCATCTCTATCCTCCTAGAGCTCGATCGTGACTATCGGCAGCAGGCCGAAGCGGGCGAGTTGCCGCTCGGTGAGCTGCCGGAAAAACACAGCCGCTGGCTGCCGGTTCTC
>JAOTWM010000340.1 GCA_029862885.1 Gammaproteobacteria bacterium | reverse complement strand
CAAAGGCGCCGCCCAGCCGGGGAGTATGGACGCGGACACGATGAAGGGGCAAGTCCGCCGCCTTGGCAGCCGCACTGCGAAAATCATCCTGCGCCTGCGACGGCGCCCAGAGGTGCAAGACACCTTCCTCATCCATCTCGACCGTACACGACCAGTTCTCCATCGCCGCATGTGCCAGATAGGGGACCTCATAGACCGCCTCGAACACTCTGTCAGCCCCGGCGACGGCAGCCGCAACGTCTCCCTCCTCGTGTGCCATGAGCGCTTGGTCGTCCGCATCAAGTCCGGCATGCATTTGCTGAGAGATCGTCTCGGAGTCGAGGCCGTCGTGCGCAGTCTTACTAAAACGGATATCCAGCGCCTCGGCGCCCCTGATGGCGGCCCAACTGTTCGTCGCAACGACCGCGGCGCCTCCCGGTATCTCGACCACCTGCATGACGCCCGGTAGCGCAAGCGCCGGTTTCTCGTCGAAGGACTCGACCTTGGCGTGGAACACAGGGGCTAGCCGGGCGCAAGCGTACATCATCCCCGGCCGCCGGATGTCGGAAGCGAAAATGCTTTCGCCACGCACGGTTGCCGGGATGTCGATTCGCTCAATATCCTTGCCAATATAGCGGTATTTCGCCGGATTCCTGAACGGCGGGTCATCGGGTGGAGTGAGTGTAGAAGCCGCGGCAGCCAGAGAGCCGTAGGCCAAGCGGCGACCGCTTGCGACGTGAATCACCTCGCCGGCGTTGATATCAAGATTGGCCTGAGCCACACCAAGCTCGATCGCACCAGCGCTCAAGAGCATTTCGCGCGCCTGTGCAGCAGCTTTTTGCAGCGGCTGGCGCCACTGCATGATCGCCATGGATCCGCCGGAATACATCTGCGTCGTCCATCTAAACGGGTCGGCAGGCTCGGCCGTCTCTACACGAACTTGCTCAATGGGAACATCAAGCTCGTCGGCAATGATTGCGGCGTGCGCGGCGTGTGCTCCCTGGCCCATCTCGCTTATCGGTGAAAAGAGCTTAACCGTCCCGTCGGTGCCGACATCAAGGTACGCCGTAAGCGTGCCCGGTATGTTTTCCCCGTGATCTCGCGGCGTGCACGCAACCGAGACTGAGACAGCCAATACTAAACCGCCGGAGTTCCGGAGAAACTGCCTGCGATTAATCATGGCTTGCCTCTTTGTTGCGCATTACCTCTGCGGCGCGCCGCACGGCGGACTCGATGCGCAAGTAAGTGCCGCAGCGACACAGCACGCTGTTCATCGCTTCGCGGACCTGCTCGCGGGTTGGATTTGGGTTCGAGGCAAGTAGCGCCGCAGCCTGCATGATCTGGCCAGGCTGACAATAACCGCACTGCGGCACCTGCTCATCGACCCAGGCGCGCTGCAAGGGATGGTTTCCGCCCAGTCCCTCGACAGTCGTCACGCGCTTTCCCTCGACGGCCGAGAGCGGTAATACACAGGAACGCACGGCCGAGCCGTCGAGGTGCACCGTGCAAACGCCGCAAGCAGCTATCCCGCAGCCGTACTTCGCTCCGCGAAGCCCCAGCAAATCGCGCAGCGCCCAAAGCAGCGGCATTGACTCGTCGGCTTCGACCGACCGTTCTTCGCCGTTCACGCTGAACCTGATTGTCATTGCGGATTCTTCCTATGGCGGCGGGTGCCCACCGGGCCGCATTTAGTTAGCGCCCAAGAACATCGTAAAGGTTCCGTAAGTACTCTATCTTATCCGCTTTCGTCAGCCAATTGGCGGCAACTAACCCGAAGTCAAGCCTGCGGGACCGTGGAAGCCCGTTCGTACTTTGGCGCCCTCATTTCAGGGTGAGACGCGCCGACTATTTCTCGTATCAGATATCTCGGCCGGCATTTAGTTTCTAGATAAATTTTTGCAACGTACTCGCCAACAACCCCCAAACTTAAAAGTTGGATACCGCCGAGGAAATAGATCGGAAGCACAGAGGATGCCCAGCCTGGCACAACTTGATCGGTAAAAAACCTCGTCCACAATACCCAAAAAGTCAGACCAATCGTCATAACGAAAATGATCATGCCCAGCGCTGCAATTACTCGCAATGGCACCGCCGAAAATGAGGTGACGCCATCAATTGCCAAAGAAAGCATGCGATGAAACGGATACTTTGTTTCGCCAGCCAAACGTTCTTTCCTGTCGTAATATACTGACGTCGTCGAAAAACCGAGCATTGGAACAAGGCCTCGAAGAAACAAATTGACTTCCTTGAAGCTACGTAGACTTTCGATGGCTCGCCGGCTTAATAGTCTATAGTCAGCATGATTCGGGATAGCATTTACGCCTAACGCACCAAGAAGCTTGTAGTATAAAGCCGCCGTGCCCCGCTTGAACGCTGTGTCCGTGTCTCTTTGTGCGCGAACTCCGTAGACCACATCATGACCTTCGCGATAACAATTTAACATTTCAGGAATCACGTCAATGTCGTCCTGAAGGTCGGCGTCGATCGATACAACCGCGTTGCCTTCAGCTACGAAAAGTCCCGCTAATAGTGCATTCTGGTGACCGCAATTCCGAGACAGCTGTATTCCAACAACATTTGAATCCTGCCGTGCCAGATCGCTAATAATTGGCCACGTTTCGTCCTTGCTCCCATCATCAACGAAATAGATTCTACTATCCTTCGAGATCGTGCCATCATCTTCGAGCGAGGCCAGCAACGTTGTCAATCGACGATGCGTCTGCGGTAAGACCTCTTGTTCATGGTAGCAAGGTACAACAATTGCGAAATTCACCGGAGTGAATTCGTTTTTCTCAGTCGCCTCGTTCATGTATTTTTTCCTTCACTAAACCCGCGTCATTTACTTTACGTTAACGCGGTTAGTCCTGATCATTGAACGTTGTGGTTTGTAATCAGGTATAGACCCGCCAATATTAGACATACCCCTGTGCCGGCCAGTAGCGACATCTTTTCGCCAACGAAGAATACAGCCCCAACATATACAAGGACGAACGTCAGTGCCGTAAATGCATATACGTTTGTCAGTTTCTCGTGAGACAGAACGTAAATCCAAATCAATACTCCTCCACCATAGAGTAGCAAGCCAGTCGTAATGGGGATGTTCACGAACTCCAATATACCCTGTCGTCCGTGAGCTCCAATCTTAAGAAGAATTTGGCCCGCCGCCGCAAGAAACGCGGACAATGTTAAGAGGGCTATCGAATAACCACTCACAGAATATCCGCAACTCGAGTCATTTGTGCCGCCTTGCTATTGCTACGAACCGTTCTTTCAGCTTTGCGATACGAGACATTGTCGATACCGGTAACATGCCCACTATCACTTTCCGCAATTTGTACAGCAAAGGGGAGAGATCAACAAGTACGTTACCCTCGTCTACTCGGCATTTCTGGATCGATGTCGGAAGGATTTTGAACCGTTCTCGAGACGCGTACAAAAACGTATTGTAGCGATACCATGGTTCGATTCGTGCATCATGCAATATCAACGGTCTCAAATAATCGATCGCGATATACCCATGCTTTAAAAAAAGGGCACGCCAATAGTCATAATCTTGTTCATTGACATGATTGTCACCACCTTGGCCTTTCGCGGCCGCGGAAAACAACACGAGGTCGCTATGCTTAACCAAGCTACTCACAAACTTTGCAGCGCAATCTTCGGGCAAATGCTCAGCCACTTCCAGGTTCTGCACCAAATCATAACGGCGATTCAAGTCAAACTCTTTCGTCAAATCATGTGAGATGAAACGGTCATGCCCCACCAAAAGCGCCTCGCGATCCACATAATCGCCGTCCAGGCCAGTTAGGTCGTCGACACCCAACTTCTCCCAGACGGATAGCCATGCTCCTTGGCCACATCCGACATCAAGGACACTACGGATTTCGATTTTGTCAGCCAACAGCGGCAGCAGTTGTTCAGCCGAGTCTATTGCACCAGAATTTACGTATTCAAAGAAAGCAGCATCATATGTAGTCATAGCTTTTCATTATTTTTTGAGCTGCCCTCAATTTTGCGACAGTCGTTATTGAATCATGCGGCCGGTTTTGCCTACCGCTTGAGGACAAATCGGTTCAATCACCGATCATGAAGGAATCTGGTGCCAATCCATAAGCGCCGTAAACGGCACGCGGGTTAGGAAGCTCTTGCGGAATATTACTATGCACAATCATAAATTGAAATCATGCGAGCATGATGAGATTCGACCTGAGATAGTGACGATGAGAATCAAGATTTCTATCGATTAACAAGACGTTAAGAATGAGACCATATCAGTTCAATCAAATTTTCGAAGCGGATTGGCGAAGCTGCCCCTCTCCCCTACCAGGTTCGCAATACTTCCGTCAATGAGCACCTCCGCTGGCAGCCGATGACTCAAGAAACCCACCGGACTCGCCGATAATCCGTACGCTCCAGATTGCATTACGGCGATGAGATCCCCCGGTTCAGTGTTGGGCAATGTCACACGCCTGCCAAGCGTGTCCAATGGTGTGCATAGTGGCCCAACGACAACAGCGGGCTCACGCGGCGCATCTTCCGACCGGGAAACGTTGAGAATCGGATAATCCTTCTTGATCACCTGGCCGAGATTACCAGACGCCGCCAGATGGTGATTCATTCCGCCATCCAGGACGATAAAGCGTGTACCTCGTGAGTGCTTCACGCTCACGACACGGGCGATGTATACGCCAGCGGGGCCTGCAAGGAATCGGCCGGGTTCGACGATGAATCGGGTGCCAGAAAATAGCGGATCGTCCTCCAAACTGCCGAATAGCACGGCGGCGCCTTTGCGTACTTCCGTCAGATCCAATGCCGTCTCGCTCGAAAAATACGGGATACCGAGGCCACCGCCGAGGTCGACCGTTTTTAGTGGCTCTCCGACGTGCGCTGCGATACGTCGCGCAACCGTGACTGTGTGGGACCACTGCGAGAGCAATACCTCGGCGTCCAGAAGTTGAGTGCCTGCAAACATATGCAGGCCGCGAAATATAAGCCCGGGCGCACCGAGCACTTGATCGACAATTTGCGGTAGCTGCTCTTCATCGAAACCGAATTGCGACGGCTTACCACCCATACGCATGGCTCCGCCGCTGGCTTCGGCGGCGGGATTGAACCGAATTGATACATTGACCGGAACATCCAAAGCCTTGATCGCATCAAGCTCCTCGCTCGATTCGATATGAAGTTCTCCGATACCTCGTTGCAAAACGTACTCAAGTTCCTCAAGAGTCTTGCCAGGGCCCGCAAACAGGATGCGCTCGACAGGAGCTCCCGCCTTGCGCGCAATTTCGTACTCGGCGGCCGATGCGATTTCCAGACCGGCGGCGCACGCGGCGAAGCGAGACACAATAGCCGGGTTCGGGTTGGCCTTTATCGAATAATACAGATCGACAATATCCGGCAACGCCTCTCGCAGGCTGCGGAATTGATTCTCAAGGAACCGTTGGTCGTAAACGAACAACGGCGTTTTGAATTCAGCCGCGATCTTGTTCAGCGAGCAATTGGCAATATGCCATTCCCCGTGCCGGAATGAGAGTGGCGAATTAGCGGCAGTCACTTCGCGTCCTTTCCACTGATTCTTGCCGCCTGCAGGCCGCGATAATCAACCTTGCCGTTGGGCGTACGCGGCAACGACTCGACGAATTCGATATCGCGCGGCAGCATGTGGCGAGGTAACTCTCGAGCACAGTATTCGAGCAATGCATCTTTATCAATGGTTTGGTCGGCGACCGCT
>JAOTWM010000339.1 GCA_029862885.1 Gammaproteobacteria bacterium | reverse complement strand
CATATGTCATGCCGCGGGCGATATGGGCCAATGTTTGTTCAACCCAACCGCGACTAATTTGACAGGCTAACTCGGATAAGTTGCGAACATGCACAGTTAAGGAACCTCTGCATAAGTCTGGGCGAATCAAGTTGGGATTCAAAATGATCAAGATCAAGGCGTGGAACGTAAGTAATAGCCCACCTATTGCCTACAGGGACGTAGGTAATGAGCGAGAGCAAGGACGCGGTAGCGTTGCTTGCGTTTCGCAAAGCTTCCGCTCCTGCTCACGCCCCTCACCTACATCCATGTAGGCGACACAGAGATTGATTATTTTGGACCCAAATGAATCATTCATGACTTTTGCAGAGGTTCCTTAATTCAGAGAAACAATTATGGCGAGCTACGTAGCGGATGCTGCCACCTTTTTTTCGATGGCGTGCAAATCGGGCAATTCTTCCGCCGTGAGTGTTTCTTTTTCGAGTAGTTTTTGCGCCGTTTCTATCAGGAGCTTGCGGTGTCGGATGAGTGTTTCCGTGGCACGTTCGAAGGCCGCGGTTATGATGTCACGGACCGCACAGTCAATTTCGCGGGCGGTCTCCTCACTGTATTCACGGCGTTCGGGTCGAGCGCCGTATCCGTTGTTCAAGAATGCCGGACCCTGGCCCTCGTAGGTCATTTGGCCGACGCAGCTATCCATACCGTAGCGCGTGACCATGCTGCGCGCGATATCGGTGGCTTTGTTCAGATCGTCAGCGGCACCGGTGGACAACTCCTCAAAAATCAATAGCTCTGCGGCGCGCCCACCAAATAGCACGGCGAGCTTGTTCTCGAGCTCCTCACGGGTCATCAGGTAACGATCTTCCGTGGGTCGTTGAATGGTGTACCCCAACGCGCCGATCCCGCGCGGGATGATCGAAATTTTGTGCACCGGGTCGGTGCCGGGTAAGGCCACGGCAACCATCGCGTGGCCCGCTTCATGGTACGCAACCACTTCGCGCTCGTGGGGATTCAACAGGCGGTTCTTCTTCTCCAGGCCGGCCACCATACGTTCCATCGCGTTGTTGAAATCCTCCATCGCGACCGCTGGGGCATCACGCCGCGTCGCGACTACCGCGGCCTCATTGACCAAATTTGCGAGGTCGGCCCCACTAAATCCGGGGGTAATGGACGCGACCGCCTCAATATCCACATCGTCTCCGAGCGAAATGCGTTTAATGTGGACGTCAAGTATGGCCACACGGCCGGCGCGGTCGGGACGCTCGACCAAAACGTGACGATCGAAACGACCGGGCCGCAGCAATGCAGGATCGAGAATCTCGGGTCTATTTGTGGCGGCCAGTAATACCACGCCTTGGCCTGGATCGAACCCGTCGAGTTCCGCCAGTAGCTGGTTGAGGGTTTGTTCTTTTTCATCGTGGCCACCGCCTCCAGGAAACGCCCCGCGTGCGCGGCCCAGGGCATCCAGCTCGTCGATAAAAATAATGCACGGAGCCTTTTGCCGTGCCTGCTCAAACAAATCACGCACCCGGGCCGCACCGACGCCCACAAACATCTCCACGAATTCAGACCCGTTGATCGAGAAAAACGGTACCTTCGCCTCGCCCGCGACCGCACGCGCGAACAAAGTCTTACCTGTTCCTGGCGGCCCAACCAGCAGAATACCTTTAGGCATGCGTGCGCCGAGCCGCCCGTATTCGTCGGGTCGCTGTAGGAATGCGACGACTTCCTCCAGCTCCTTCTTGGCTTCGTCAACACCGGCGACGTCATCGAATGTGACTTTGGTATCTTGCTCCATATATACCTTCGCCTTGCTCTTGCCGACCGTCATAAATCCACCCAGACCACCTTGTTTTTCCGCGAGCTTACGAAAGATGAATACCCATAGCCCAAAGAACACTAATATCGGCAGCACCCAGGAGAGAACATTCGCGAACAGGTGGGTTTCCACAACACCGGTGAATTCAGTACCGTACTGCGCAAGATCATTAGCCAGTGCGGGATCTACACGAGTGGTAACAAATTGGTCGCGCCCGTCTGCGGTGGGGTTCCTTAATTTGCCGTGAATCCGTCGTTCGCGAATCTCAATTGCTTCCACCTCCCCTTGTTCCAGTAAGGCCTGAAACTCGCTGTAAGGAATGTGCTCAACCGACTGAGATTGGATCCACAGGTCTTGCAGTAAGAATACGCCGAGGATGGCGAGTAGTATGTACCAGGCATTGAACTGCGTTTTTCTTTCCATAGCATGATTTCGACATTCGGATTTGAGACCGATAATGCATTGATTTTATTGCACCACAACAGTCCAGCCCCACGATTGATGCAGGTCAAGCCGCCTGTCTCGCCAACATACTAGTCTGCTGCGACCGTCGAATATTCTGCCAGCAACATGTGCCGGGACGACAGCATGGTTAAGCCAAGGATTCTACAGGGTCTGCGATTAATAAAAGTACCGCGACAACGATACAGGGATAGGAATCCGTGGTCGGCGACGCACTCAGGCGCAATGGACCTGAATCACGATATTTGAAACCCAGGAAGATCGTTATCGTCGTTTTGTCGATCTAACCTTCTGACGCGAGAGACGGATAACAGTGGACGAAGCACCGAACACCAGCGACGCCAAGAGCTATGTGCGCACGCACGTGAATATTAAGCACGGGATGAACTTGCAAATAGGTGCCTCGCCGGTAAGTGTAATAGATAGGAAAAAGTCGGTAACAAGCGCAGCGCTGCTCGGCGGTGACTTCAATGCCGTCAAATTCGACGTGCTCATCGGTGAGGGTGCCCGCGTCAAGGCGGGCGAGCCGGTACTGCGCAACCGCCATCGCCCTGAGATTGTATTTACGGCCCCATTGAGCGGCAACGTGACTGCTGTCACCCGCGGTACACGACGCGCGTTGCAGTCGGTCAGGGTCACAGCCGACCACGAAGGCGAGTCCGTCAAGATCGATATTCCCAGTGCGCCAGGCATGCGCGATGTGCGGGACTTAATGTTGCAATCGGGACTATGGACGACGCTTAGGGCGCGGCCATTCGGGCGCATTCCCGATCCCGATGGCGAACCGAAGGCGTTGTTAATCACCGCCATAGACACTAGTCCGCTTGCCCCCGATCCCGCCTTCATTATTGCCGAGTACGCCGACAAATTCGCGCTGGGGCTCGACGCTATTCGGAAAATCACCGATGCTCCGCTGTATGTTTGCCAACGCCCCGGTCTGGACGTGCCGGTGTACGCGTCGGAACAAGTACGAATTGCCGAGTTCGAAGGGCCACATCCAGCGGGACTTCCCGGAACGCACATCCAATCGCTGTGTGCGATCGGGTTCGAGCGCGCTGAAGTCTGGCACATCGGCTATCAGGACGTAATTTCCGTTGGCCACCTGATGGAGACGGGCCGGCCGTGGTTTAATCGAGTGGTGTCGCTAGCCGGTCCCGCCGTCCTCAACCCCCGCTTGATGAGCGTTCCCCTTGGCGCTTGCATTGACGACCTGGTTGCGTCTGAATTGCGCGGCGGCAGCGTGCGAGTAATTTCAGGCTCGGTACTTTCAGGACACACCGCGTTTGGCGCGGTTGCCTACCTCGGGCAACGACACCACCAAATTACGGCGCTACCGGAGGCGAGCGGCGCTAAGCGGTCCTGGTGGGAGCAATCGGTGCTCGATACCGGGCTGGGCGGGGAACCGGGTCCGCTGATTCCGACCGGAGATTATGAGGCAGTGGCACCACCGGGGGTCCTCCCGGTGCCGCTGCTACGGGCGCTGTTGGTGGGAGACACTGAGCGTGCCCGGGAACTCGGTGCTCTGGAGCTGGTGGAAGAGGACTTATCGCTACTGAGCTTCATTTGCCCGTCCAAGACCGATTATGGCCCCCTGTTGCGCCACGTCCTCGACGAGCTGCAAAAGGAGGTGCGATAAACACTCAGCGAATTACGTCGGGCGCACCGCACGTGCGGGCGGTCACGAGCCTCGCGCGCATTCAAGCAATGCGTGCCCTCGCGACCGTGCCAGTGCTGGTTGCGGCCATCCTCAACACGGGTTATCAGTACTTAGTGGCGGTCGACGTCGCCGGGGGCGACGGCCCGCACGATTGGCGAGACCGCGCGGTCGTATCGTTCGGTATCGACGTGAGCGACCCCATCGTTGTCGATGTCATCGTGGCCGGGTTGGTGCATGTGCTGCCGGTGTTCGGTGTAGCGCTCCTCACGGGTTTAGTCTGGGACCTTGTGTTTGCGGCCCAGCGGCAACGACGATTGGAGAGCGGCGTCTTCGTTATAGCGTTGATCTTTACTTTATTGATGCCGCCGGCGGTGTCGCTCATACATGTCGTGTTCGGCATGTCATTCGCGACCGTATTTGGCAAGCACGTGTTTGGCGGTGAGGGCAAAACATTCCTCAATCCGGCGCTAGTCGGCGCGGCCATCATGCAAATCTCGTTTTCGGCGGCGCTGACCGGGCATCCATTGTGGACTGGCATTGCTGGGTACGCCGGCACCCGGGCGTTTGCGAATTATCATCAGCAAGGCCCTGACGGCTTCGCGTGGATGGGTATTGATTGGTGGGGTTCATTTGTCGGTAACGTACCGGGCATGATGGGCACCACCTCGGTGTTAGCCGTGGTCCTCGGCGGCGCCATTTTACTGTTAACCCGCATCGCGTCGTGGCGCTTGATTGGGGGGCAATTGCTCGGAATGATTTTCATGGCCACGCTAGTCAACGGGCTGGCTGGCGCCGCAGGCGTCGCGACCCTTGCTTGGTATTGGCACCTCGTGTTGGGCAGCTTCGCCTTCGGCGCCGTCTTCGTTGCCACCGATCCCGCGAGTTCGGCGTCTACGAATGCCGGGCGTTGGATACAAGGTTTTGTTGCCGGTGCTCTGGTGGTAATCATCCGTGTCGCCAATCCGGCGCACCCCGACGGCGTGATCGCGGCATTGTTGCTGGCATCTATTTTGGCGCCGCTGATCGACCACATCGCAATCTGGTTCAACGTCAGACGCAGGGCTGCGCGTGATGGCTGAGAGCACGGCGGACGAAAGCGTGTGGGGGGCGATTCGAATCGTGCTCGGCGTCGCCGTGGTGTGTGCGCTACTGGTGTCGCTAACCGCTGTGACCTTGCGCCCACATTCCCTCGCCAATCTCGAACCGGAGCGCGTGGCCCGACTCCATGCCATTCTAAGCACTCTGAGCAAGGTGACCGGTGATATCAACGTAAAGGAAATTGAAACCAGGGTCGTGGAGTTGGCCAGTGGTACGTACTCAGCAACTGTCGACCCGAAGACCTATGATGCGCGAACAGCAGTCAACGACCCCGCCGAAAGTGTGGCGATCCCGCCAGACTTCGATGTGGCGGGCATCAAACGTCGCGCCAAACACGCAACGGTGTACTTGGTGCGAGATAGCCACGGCGCAATCCGCATATTGATCCTGCCGGTCTGGGGCAGCGGTTACCAATCCGCTCTACACGGGTTTCTCGCATTGGCCGGAGATGCCACACAGGTACTCGCCCTCAAGTTCTACGCTCATGGCGAAACCCCGGGTATGGGGGCGCGTATCCAGGATGCGGCATGGGAGGCCTTGTGGCCCGGCAAGCGACTGTTCGACGAATCCGGCGCACTGCGAATCGGGGTAGACCGGGGCAAATTGGCGCCGGGTTCGCCGGATGCGCAGTACCGCGTCGACGGTATATCAGGCGCCACGCGCACCAGCCTCGGTGTCGACGGACTGTTGAGCTTCTGG
>JAOTWM010000338.1 GCA_029862885.1 Gammaproteobacteria bacterium | reverse complement strand
AGAAGCTCGCAAAGCTTCCGTTCGGGAGGTAAGCGTCCGTCGGCCGGTAAATCCCGTTGTGCAAGCCATGCTTTCAATTGCGTTAGCGCACTTTCGGTAGTTCCCTTCATAACTTCATATATCCGATGCTCGACAAGATAATATCCGTATGCCATAGTAACCCAATCTGCGTCAATTGCTTAACCAATGAGAAAAAAATCGTAACCATTTTAAAATTGGTTAAATTTGAGCAGCACGGGTCCTACCTGTAGTAATTGAGGCCCCAAAAACCGAAGGGAAAACCATAACCAGGTATCCAAATAAGCTTTGAATGGTTTTCTCGCCGGCAGAAATGTAATCGAAGGGCATTCGTTCTGGTTGTCATAATCGAAATGTATTAATACATCCAGCATGAAAAACCGAAACAATAAAGGAGTGACATCATGAGACTTTTTCCCAAGAAAACTAGTGTGTTACTGGCGTCACTTGTGCTGGTAACACTGAACTTCTCCGGTATTGCGCATGCCGGAAAGATCCGTATTGCGCTTGCCGAAACCCCGTCAGACGAACTTGCGGCGTTCTTCGTCGCTCTGGACCGGGCCAGGGCCATGGGACTCGATTACGAGTGGACGGCTTTTTCCGATGAGGAGTTGGCCATTCAGGCGATCTTGAGCGGCCAGATGGATATCGGTTTCGGCACACCGTATTCGGTAATGCAAAGATCGAAGGCGCCAGTGCGGATCATCTTCCAACTGTCCAAGTTGAAGTTTTTCCCGGTATCGTCGAAAAAATACTCCAAGCTGGAGGATCTGAACGGCGAACCGATCCTGCTGCATTCGCGCGGCGGTGGCACTGACTCGATTGCCAATGTTATCGAGGACCGCCTCGGCATCAAGTTCGGCAAGCGCTCGTATGTTCCCGGCTCAGCCAACCGTATCGTCGCGCTGATTGCCGGTCAGACGGATGCGACTATCGTCGATCTCTCTAACAAAAACAAACTCGTCAAGCAGCAGGGAAACAAGTTCAACGTGCTTCCGATGTTTGAAGTCGATGCCAGCGATGAGGCTCTATTCGCCAATATCAACTGGATTAAAGCCAACGCCAAGGACGTAGATATCTTCGTCAAGGCACTGGTAAGCGTTTATCGTGACATGCACAAGGATCCGACTATCATTCGGCGTGAAACCGATCCAAACGGTCCGATAGGGCAACTTCCGAAAGAAGTGCTCGATGAGCTGGACAATTTTTATACCGATGCGGTCGAAGGCGGTCTGTATGATCCTAACGGCGGCGGTGAAAAAGCGGCCCGCGCGGATATGGATTGGTACTCGAAGGCAGGCCAACTTACCGGCGATCCGGCTAGTCTGAAGATTGAGGATTTCTGGTACATGGAGCCACTAAAGCGGGCAACACAGTAACCGTCCCTTCGAGCTGTCGGCAATGCGGTTCGGATAGCCGCTGCCGGCAGCTCACGTTATTCGTGTTTTACCGCATATAAACTGGCCGACATGCGTTATCGTTCCGTCCTACTGAAATTTCTCTCGGCTCTTATCGTGTTTGGTTCATGGGAAATCGCCGGGAGAATTCCCGTGAGTTTTGCCTTTCCGACATTTATCGAGTCGATGGCCGCTTTTTGGACACTCCTGGTCGACGGCAGGATGTTCGTGGCCTACGTCGAAACCCTCAAACCGCTGGTCGTTGGCGTTCTGATTTCCGCGTCTCTGGGCATTGGAATCGGTTTGGCTATTGGACTCAGTCGCAAGTTCGACTGGCTGGTTTCTCCGATCTTTGTCGTCATGCAGACGGCGCCCCTGGCGGCCCTGATCCCGCTTCTGGTCATGGTCTATGGTATCGGGCTGACATCGAAGGTGTTCGTGGTCTGCATCATGGCGATGCCGGTCATCGTTCTCAACACTAGCGGCGCCGTTCGCAATACACCGGCATCGATTATTGAAATGGGCCAGTCGTTTCTAGGGACGAGATTAGACGTTATTCTAAAAATCATCCTTCCCGCGGCGTCACCGATTATTTTTGCCGGGCTGCGCCTCGGCGTGTCGGCGGGATTTATCGGTGCCATTTTGTCCGAGCTGAAAATAACGCCCACGGGTGTCGGCGACATTATTACCTATAGCCGTTCTATTGCCGACTACCCCAGCATGTACGCTGCAATCTTTTCGATCATCCTTTTGGCAGTAATTTTCCTGAATGTTCTGGAGCGCATCGAGGAATACCTCTTCAAGGGTAGCCGGCAAACCTATGTTTCAGAATGATAACTGCAAGAAAGAATAATTAATGAACGACAAGACAAGCGATATCGAAAATGCGGTAAGTGTCCATAATGTCTACAAGAACTATGGAGATGTCGAAGCCTTGAGGGATCTATCACTCGACTTCCCGCGAGGACAGCTGACATCATTACTCGGTCCGTCAGGATGCGGCAAGACGACATTGTTGAAGATCATTGCGGGGCTTTTGCGGGCAAACAGCGGCGAGATCACGGTGAACGGTCAACCCGTTGCCGGACCGGGGCCGGACCGAGCCTTTGTTTTCCAGGATTTCGCCCTGCTGCCGTGGGCGAACGTGATACGAAATGTCGCATTCGGACTGGAGTTGCGTGGTGTCGACAGGTCTGAGCGTGAAGCAATTGCCGAAAAGTACATTGGAGATGTAGGTTTAAAGGGATTCGAGAAAAGTTATCCCCACGAGTTATCGGGCGGCATGCGCCAACGCGTGGGTCTAGCCCGGGCCTTGAGCGTAGATTCACAGGTTTTACTGATGGACGAACCGTTCTCGGCCGTGGACGAGCAGACCAGGCGGAAGTTTCAGGAAGATCTTCTCAAACTCGTAAAGAACGAGAGCAAGACTTTCATTTTTGTCACTCACTCGATCGAGGAGGCTGTCTACGTTTCGGATCAAGTCGCCATTTTACTACCCCGCCCAAGCCGGGTTTCTGAAATTATCAGGCCAGAGGGATTCAGACACAAGGATGCCAACAGCATCAGACGCGATCCGGAGTATCTCGACATCGTCGACCGGATATGGGCATCGCTACGTACCTATGTGGAATAGGGCAGCAAGATGAAGTTATTTGGCTACCAGCTGCCCGCGATGTCATCGTTAATCTTGTGGGGACTCCTTTGGGAGATCGTCGGTCAATTGGAGCTGACTTTTTTTCTCCCCCCCCTGTCTGCCATTTTTTCGACATTAATGGAGATCAGCACGACAAGTGTATTTCTGAAAGCGCTCGCGGATACCGGATACGCGTTTTTTATCGGCACTTCCTCCGCCATAGCAATCGGCATCCCGGTCGGCATCCTGATGGGCAAAAGTCGTTTCCTCGACGAGCTGCTACTGCCATGGGTTAACATGTTTCTCAGTGCGCCGCTTACAGCACTGGTGCCGGTGCTGATGGTGTTATTCGGATTTGGCATGAAAGCGATTATCATCACAACTGCGCTGTTCGCCATCTGGATTATTGTGCTGAACTCGCGCGCGGGCGTCATGCAGATCAACCGCTCTCTGGTTGAAATGGCGCATTCATTCGGCGCCTCGCCGAAGGACGCATTCTTCAAGATTTATTTCTGGGCTGCGCTCCCCGAGATCCTGGGTGGTGTGCGCATCGGCTTCATCCGCGCCGTCAAGGGTGTAATCATCGGCCAATTGTTGATCTCGATTGTCGGGTTTGGCGCACTGTTTGAGCTCTACTCGTCGAACTTCCTGATGAAACATTTCTGGGCGGTACTGATCGTCCTGTTCGCCATCGCTTTCACCATCGCCGAATTCCTGGCCCACCTGGAGCGCAAGGTGGAGTACTACGCCTCGCGCCGGTAAATCTGAAAATAAGCAATCTACAGAACAAACCTGGAAATAAAAAGGAGACAAAGTATGACCAAGTACATCATTGAGCCGGCGGTACAGGCTAGTTTGCCCATCCGTGGCTCCGATGAACGCTTTCCCGTTCGCCGTGTTTATTGTGTCGGCCGCAACTATGCCGCTCATACAATTGAAATGGGCGGCGATCCCAACCGGGAAGAGCCATTCTTTTTTCAAAAGAACCCAGACAACCTGCTGACCGACAGCGCTGACTTCCCCTATCCCGACAAGTCCACTGATGTTCACCATGAGATCGAGATGATCGTCGCGCTGCACAAGGGTGGCTCTAACATCCCTCTCGACTCCGCACTGGATTACGTCTGGGGATACGGCGTCGCCCTCGATATGACGCGCCGCGACCTGCAGGCAGCGTGTAAGAAAGCCGGGCGCCCATGGGAAATTGGCAAGGCGTTCGAACATTCCGCGCCGGCATCGGAACTCATGCCGGTCAGTGAAATAAATCACCCGACGGACGGCGCAATTTGGCTAAAGGTAAACGGTGAAATTCGCCAACAAGGTGATCTAAACCAGATGATCTGGAAGGTGCCGGAAATGATTTCCTATCTGTCAGGCCTGTTCACCCTTGCACCAGGCGACCTGATCCTGTCCGGCACCCCATCCGGCGTTGGTCCAGTTGAACGGGGCGATAAACTGGAAGGGCATATCGATGGCGTTGGCGACCTTTACTGCAAGGTGATCTAACAAGAGAGCCCAGGACTCCCCTGGCCTGCTGGCTGCGCCGTCGGTCAGCGATATATCTTGGCTATCTCGAGTCGCCGGGTACAAAAAAGAAAGCCCCACTCTGTGGGGCTTTCCCGCTCACGGTAAAGCTCTGGGCTGAGCGAACCGTTTCTGGAGTCGTAGGCCGGCCCCTGCTCCCGGCAGGTCCGGCACTGCGGAGTGCCGGACCGGCGCGTGCATGCGCTCGAGCGAAGCAGCTGCAAGGCGGGATTCGGCGAGATGGCGCGAGCATACACTCAGTATGCGAGCATCTCGAGCCGAAACCCAACGCCGCAGATACGGCCAGGTTGCGCTCCCGGCGCACCCGGCATTCCTACCTCCCTGTACTCGAGCGCAATACACAAAAAAAAGCCCCGCTTAAGCGGGGCTTTTCCGGTCTTTCAGGCGAATAATCTATTTCGCCGTCACGAGCGAAGCGAGAGCAAGGCATTTTTGATGGCGAAGGCGCTCGCATACATACTGTATGCGAGCGTCTCGCCGGCAAAAATAACGCCGCTATCGCGAGCGCAGCAGGCGTAATTACATCATACCGCCCATGCCGCCCATGCCGCCGCCCATACCGCCCATATCAGGCATACCATGGCCTTCATCCTTCTTGGGCGCATCGGCAATCATCGCCTCGGTCGTGATCAGCAGACCAGCTACGGAAGATGCGTTTTGCAGCGCGGAACGCGCGACCTTGGTCGGGTCGAGAATACCCATTTCGATCATATCGCCGTATTCGCCGGTGGCGGCATTGTAACCAAAGTTACCCTTGCCTTCTTCGACGGTATTGGTGACGACGGAAGCCTCGTCACCAGCGTTGTTAGCGATCTGGCGGATCGGCTCTTCTAGCGCACGACGCGTAATATCGATACCGATATTCTGGTCGTGGTTATCGCCCTTGAGATCGGCGATCGAGGCGCGCGCGCGAAGCATCGCAACGCCACCGCCGGCGACCACGCCTTCCTCAACCGCGGCGCGAGTCGAATGCAACGCGTCTTCGACACGGGCTTTCTTCTCTTTCATCTCGATTTCGGTAGCAGCACCGACCTTGATTACGGCAACGCCGCCGGCCAGCTTGGCCAGGCGTTCCTGCATCTTCTCGGTGTCGTAGTCTGAAGTCGATTCCGCGATCTGGGCCTTG
>JAOTWM010000337.1 GCA_029862885.1 Gammaproteobacteria bacterium | reverse complement strand
GTAGGTAATGAGCGAGAGCAAGGACGCGGTAGCGTTGCTTGCGTTTCGCAAAGCTTCCGCTCCTGCTCACGCCCCTCACCTACATCCATGTAGGCGACACAGAGATTGACTATTTCGGACCCAAATTGATCGTTCATGACTTTTGCAGAGATTCCCTAAGTCAGCAAGTTTACCTTGTTTAATGGAATCGACCTCGGTATCCCGATCGAGCGCATACGCCGAGTTCACTGTCATCATCCGCAGTACTTCTTCCGCCGTGAGCAATTTGCCGTCGCTAATCCACGGCGCGGGTTCACACAGGGCCGTACTGCCCGGGTGAAAATCAGGTTCGGTTCTTGTGACCAAACTTTGCATCTCCTGTAGCGGGCTGATCGCGCCTAAAATATGGATCGTCGCCGTGCCGGGCAATGGGCAATCCCGGATTTGCATCGAGCAACACACGGTACGGCCACTCCCAGCGTTGGTACGGTTCAGGGATGACTCTCGGGTCACACACCCACGCCCAACCAAAGACCGTAGGAATAATAGCGATCTCACCATAACGCGGCATCAGATCGGGCCGGATTACGCGGTTGTGTTCCTGCGATGCCGAAGGGTATTTAGCCCACCACCGAGCACAACCGAGAGCGCCTGCTGCGCGGTATCGACGGCGCGGTCACCGATCGAATGAAGTGCAACTTGATAGCCACGGTCGTGCCCATTGCCTATTACCGCGACGAGTTCTGCGACCGTAAAGTACAGGTTGCCAAAACCACCGCCCGGTGTCAGTTCGTAGCTGCGCGCGTCGCGATTACACGAACCACCATCGACGAATATTTTTACGCCGCCGATTCGTAATAGCTCGCCGAACCCTCGCGTCGGCGCATGCAGTTGGTACCAGTTACCGAGATCGGTCGGCACATCACCGCACGGGCCGTTGTAGGACAAATACAGACTGGCACGAATCTTGAGCCCACCCGCACCCGCGAAGGCCGGCATTTCGACGAGATCGATCGTATTATTAAAAAGATCGCCCGCCGTAGTAATGCCGTTTTCGATGAGTTTCTGCTGGGTCATCCCAAGTGTCATAGGCCCGCGCGGTATTGTCGGGCTGAAGGCTTGGTAGTAATTTTGCTCCCAGGTCCCGATCCCGTCGATGCAATAATATCCACGCTAGACAATCGTTTCGGCGGACGTTACGGTAGCGACGCCTGCAGACCAACAGTAACGACAATCGATGCCCCGGAAGCCGGACTCCGTACCCGAACTGTGCCAATTAACGGCAACGGAGGCAGTCACGCAATTGCGTCGTGGCGAAATCTCACCGCTGGACCTGGTCGATGCGGCGGCACAACGAATCGCGCTCGTCGAGCCGCATTTGAATGCGTTACCGACTTTGTGTATAGAACGCGCTCGCGACGCTGCCGAGCAACTCATGGCGAACCCGCCTGCCGATGCGGATCGGCCCGGCTGGCTTGGCGGATTGCCGGTTGCTATCAAAGACTTAAACGATGTGGCCGGAGTGCGCACGACCTACGGTTCACCCATATACGCCGACCATGTACCGACGCGGTCCGATATCATGGTGGAGCAACTCGAAGCGAACGGCGCCATTGTTATCGCCAAGTCCAACACACCTGAATTTGGCGCCGGGGCCAGTACCTTCAATGAGGTATTTGGTAAAACACGCAATCCCTGGAACGTCGAAAAATCCGTTGCGGGATCGTCCGGCGGTGCATCGGCGGCAGTAGCATCCGGCGAAGTATGGTTGGCAACCGGTTCCGATCTTGGCGGCAGCCTGCGTACGCCGGCAAGCTTTAATAGCGTTGTCGGGTTGCGCCCGAGTCCCGGCCGGGTAGCACGTGGCCCACTTTCGCAGCCGTTCGATACACTGATGGTGGAAGGGCCAATCGCCCGTAACGCAGCGGACTGCGCGTTACTTCTAGATGCGATGTGTGGCCGGCACCGCGAAGATCCAATATCCCTCGCCCGACCGACCGAGTCATTCAGCAGTGCGCTCGCCGCCGCCCGACCCCCTAAGCGCGTTGCGTTCAGTCCAAACCTTGGCATCGTGCCGGTCGATCGCGAGGTTATCGCCGTTTGCGAACAAGCGGCGCAGCAATTCGAATCGATGGGCGCGATCGTCGAGCGCGCCTGCCCGGATTTCTCCGAGGTAATCGAAAGTTTCCAAATTCTCCGTGCTTCGATTTTCGCAGCAGGCCACGCAGATCATCTCCGCGACCACCGCGCAAAACTCAAACCCGAGGTGATATGGAATATAGAAAAAGGCTTGGCGCTCACGGCAGAACAGATCGGTCGTGCCGAGGCCGCGCGAGCACGCCTCTACGCCAACAGCGTAGCTTTTTTCGATAGCTATGACTTGTTGCTGTGTCCGGCGGCGATCGTGCCCCCGTTTGACGTCGATGTGCGTTACGTTGAGGAAGTTGACGGGGAACGTTTCGACAACTACGTGCACTGGATCAGCATAACCTTCGCGATTACCGCGACGAGTTGTCCGGCACTATCGGCACCGGCCGGATTTACGGCAGCCGGCCTGCCGGTCGGATTACAAATCGTCGCTCCACCGCAAGCCGACGCCGCCGCATTATCGGCCGCGGCTCTGTTGGAACAAGCGACAGGATTCGCAGGACGCCTGCCGATTGACCCACACGACAACGACGGACGTAATCTACTGAACATCCATCGAGCTGAACTTGGCTTGGAGTAAACGATGAAAGCAGCGTGGTTCGAAGAGTACGGTGCAGCGGCCGAGGTATTGCAGGTCGGCGAACGAGGAACACCGACGGCCGGCGACGGCGAGGTATTGGTGCGTCTGTACGCATCGTCGGTGAATCCGTCGGACGTAAAAAAACGTGCGGGTTTGCAGCCCGCGCTCGATAAGGGGTGGGTGATTCCCCATAGCGACGGCGCCGGTGTGATCGAGGCGGTCGGCAATGGCGTCGACAGTGAGCGCATCGCAGAACGGGTTTGGGTTTACCAGGCCCAATACCAGCGCCGCTTTGGCACCGCCGCCGAATACGTCGCGTTACCCGCAGAGCGTGCGATTCACCTACCGGATAATACCGATTTCGCCATCGGTGCGTGCATGGGAATTCCCGCTATGACCGCGCACCGTTGCGTGTATGCGGACGGCCCCGTAGCGGGCGAAACTGTCTTGATCACCGGTGCGGCGGGCCGCGTGGGCGACTACGCCGTACAGTGGGCCAAAGACGGCGGCGCTAATGTTATCGGTACGGTCGGCAATGAAACGAGTGCGGCACGTGCCCGCGATACCGGCTGCGACTTAGTATTGAATTACCGCGTCGATAACGTTGCGGAAAGAGCTATGGATTTTACCTCAGGCCAGGGCGTATCACGCGTGATCGATGTTGAATTCGGCCTGAATATCGCGACTTCGATACGAGTCATTCGCCCCAACGGGGTTATCGTGAGCTATGCCTCGGCGCAAGCGCCGCAACCGCAGCTGCCATTCTATCCAATGATGTTCAAAGACCTTTCGGTACGGATGGTGCTCGTGTATGCCATGCCAGAACAGGCGAAAAGGCGCGCTGCCGAAGACATTACCTCACATTTAAAGCAACAAAATCTTAAACATCGCGTTGCCGAACGCTATTCGCTGGACGCGATCGCAAAGGCCCATGAATCCATCGAAAACGGCGGCGTAGCGGGATGTGTCGTGGTTGAGATTGCCTAGCCCCGATTCCCTCTGCGATCCAAAACCTTTACAAAATATCTAGGCTAGAGCGATCTCTGCGCATACCCGGCTGGAATCTCCAATATTCCATCGGGCGCATCGCCGTCTCGATACTCGATCAATTCGGTCGATGACGAAAGGCTTTGATTCATGATTTGCTGGGTCATCGTGCTGCGGACCTGAACACCCTTTATTTTGGCCCATTGCTCGCCTAAATCTCCCATCATTGCTTTCATTGGGCCGACGCCAGCCGATACGGCAGATCGAAATTTTTCATACAGAACGGTGTCGATATCGATGTCTTGTGTGGCCCAAATATCCATCGTCATGGCGCCCATCATCGATTTCACGGTCATCACATACCTGTGGCTATCCCAGCCGTTAATGCTGGTGGTTTCACCGGTATCGGTCACGTCAACCTGCACGTTCATCATGCCTTGCATCGCTTGTAACGCCTCGGCATTCGGCTGCTCCCCACCGCCCATCATTTGCGACATCATGTCCGTCATGTCGGCCGAAATTGATGTATAGGTTTTGGCGGCATGGTCGACCATGATCATTTGTCTGGTGTCGAACCGCATTATCATCGAGCTTTCGGGGCTGTCGCTACGAAACCCTTGCGGGGTTATCCAATATTCTTCGACAATATCCCGAGCGGGTTGCGTCTGGCCCATCATCGAAAAACCGTCAGTATGCTGCTTCTGTTTCATATAGATGTCCGCATAACTCGGTGTCACTACGGCCGTGAGTAAGACAATGGCCATTAACCAGCTCATTTGTAACTGTCGCATCATGCCTCCTAGCATTCTTTTTAAGGTGATCAATCGTTATCAATCGTTATCAATCGTGAAAAATCGACGTTTCCATTATATGCGAATTCCTGACTCGCCGGGCAATGTTGTATCTCGTAATCAACGCGGATGTAAATAGAGATCCGGCCAATTGTCGTTACCGGAGTGAAAGGTTAAGCGCACCGCTGTCGATGCCGGTTCACCGACCTTCCACAAAAATAGCTCATAGTCCGCGATGTCGTGCTCGTGTCCACTGGCGCTCGCTCCCAGCACCAGGATACGTCCATCATTCGATAATTTTGGAAAATATTCATGGCTGAAACGGCCGGGAAGATCAAGCCAACTCCTTGATTCGCCAAGTTTCGGATCGATACGCATAATTCGATTAGTTTGCCGGCCGCCACGATCGACCCAGTACAGGAATTCACCGTTCGGCGCCCAAGCGAGTTGGCAACCCTTAGCAACGCGTCGCTCGGCGCCGTCTAATGTCAGCAACGCCGTCATACGCCGCGCACCCCGATACGTTGCCGCCAGCTGCCTGGATCTATCGTTATATGAGGGTGTTTCCAATATCACTTTTGGTGGAATGGGTTCGGTACCGCTTTGCATAAGCACCGTGCTAACGCCTGAATCGAAATTGATCTGCACAAATTCGCCACCGTTGCGCTGCACATAAACATATTGCCCATCGTGGGACCATGTCGGCGCCGTCGCATTGCGTACCAGCAGACGTTCCTGGCCCGTGTTTAGGTTCAACACGTACACGTCCCAAAGCAAATAATTACGTTGCGATACCCACGGCAGTTGCGATCGGGCGAATACAATGCGTGTGCCGTCTGGGGATATCCGTGGGAAATATTCGGCGTGTGGGTGGATGGTAAGCCTTCGAATCTGAAAATCCGGCAAACTCATCCGTAATATGTCGTGGTTGCCAAAACGATTCGAACTCCACACCACGAACCCCGTGGCACCGTCGAGCGCAGCCGTAACCCACTGTTGACGCTGTGGTGCGATAGCGACTGGATTGCCGGTCGGAGGGGGAACGTTAACACGCACCGCACGGTAGTCGCGGTATTGATCGATGACGAACGCAACGCCAACCGTTAGCAGCAGTGCGGCCACGATGATCCAACGTAGCTGGGCGGTGGCTGGGCGCGGCATTGACGACGCAATCCGCGTGCCCAAAAATATAAAGCCTACGAGCGCCAGGCCTCCCAAAATGTAATCCACTACCTGG
>JAOTWM010000024.1 GCA_029862885.1 Gammaproteobacteria bacterium | reverse complement strand
TGGGTTAGGCGGGTCTGACCCTTGCGCACCAATTGGGGTTCAAAGCTGCCGTTGCGGTCCCGTGGCGTGTCTATATCTACTTCGCCGTGATCACCCTTCAGGATCTTGCTGCCATAACCGTTGCGGCTGTTGCCACTGCCACGGCCCTTGGACTCGTGTTTCTCATAGCCCAGGTGCGCGTCCAACTCCGCACCCAGAGCGGCCTCCACTGCCATCTTCTTCAACAATCGGCTGAAGTCCGCCAGGTCCTGTTCAGACTTGAACTGCTTGCCTACCTCGCGCGCTAACGCTGCGATGTCTTCTGGTATCTCGGTTTTGCTCATTTACCTTCTCCTTTATCATAGAGATTATCGGCCTATGAGCAGTTACACAATTTAATTTACAGTCTCACCTTATCGGCATATGGTCCGATACATCAGCTCTTGCACGGTTCAACAAATCCGTTCTCTTAGAAGCTGGTAGTAAATGAAAACTGGCGCCGTGTACTGCTTATGCAAAGAGTTCCGCAAAACTAACAATCCGACGCACTAATACACGGATAGTTATTCTTTCGGCTTCCACTCCCGCGCCAGTTTTTGTGCTTCGGCAATCTGCTCAGGCGTCATTTGTTTGGCGACGATATCACTTTCTTTTCTCGCTTCTTCATCTCCCTGAGCCACTGCGAGGTTGTACCACATCTGCGCCAACACGTAGTCCTGCGGCACGCCTTGGCCGTACTGGTACATCACGCCGAGGTTGTGCTGCCCGTGGGCTAAGCCCTGTTCCGCCGCCTTACGAAACCACTTTACGGCTTCCTCATAGTTCTGCGGTACGCCTTGACCGTTGTTGTCCATTATGCCGAGGTTGGACTGTGCGGAAGCGTGGCCTTGTTCGGCCGCCTTGCGAGTCCACTTTAACGCTTCTTCGTAGTCCCGCGGTACATCATGCCGAGCGCGGTTGGCACGTCGGCTGGAGCCGCAGAGCGCACCCTGGATGAAGTGCTGCGAAATCCAAGAAAACTACCCCAGGCTCATCGTTTTTCATCCGGGCTTGTCTGGTTATCAGACTTTCTTTGCGTTCTGCCTAACACAAGAGTCAGATATATAAGAACCAATGCACCACCCAAAAGGATCTCCAATGTAACCAGCATCTTAGCCAAACGAGTCTTCGGCGTGATGTCACCGTAACCAACCGTCGCAATTGTTACCGTACTGAAATACACAAAATTGAAATATGAGTACTTCCTGATATCCACCTCAGCTTTCTCTGCTAGCCGCTTCGCAGTCAAGTACTCTCGATGCTTTTCGATTAAATCGTGATCAAGCTGCTTCTGTGCATCCTTCACACGATCGCCTTCTCTGTAAAGAGGCTCCAGATCAATTGTTAGCGGATCAATTGGTCGCTGTAGAATTCGACTCCGTGGCGGCTCCAATTGACTCCTCTCTGCAGCGATGATTTCTCCAATCCTAAGACCAATTTCTCGCTTCTCTGACTGTAAAGCGCTCCATTTATCGTATTCTCGCTTCGCATCCTCCTGCAATTGCGGAATTTGTTTTTGGCGTTCTGTCGATTCATTCCTCAGGGTCTCAAGTGCAACATCCTTCTGTGAGGTATCTTTGAAATCAGCACTAATCAGATAGTACGCACTGCCGAAACCCACGATAAGGTAGAAATAGAGTACGACGAACCGCACAAAGCCAAGTCGCCAATCTTCTTGTACTCTGTCAGAAAAGTAGCGGTAGCAACCCCAAGTGATCAGAAGACCAGCTGCGCCGATGCATAGGTAGGCTATCCCCTTTATGAGGGGATCTGGTAGGACCGCAGGGTCATACATTGTGGCCGTACCTACGGCTCCCAAGACAAAGATAGTAATCAAAATGATGAGACGCCACTCAACAGTCATTGTTAATCAAATGCATCAGTAATTTGCGTTAACACAGTGGGTGCGGTCCGCGCCTGTCTTTGAATGAAGCACCAGAATGGTAGCACGCAACTCGGTATACGAAGAGATACCGGTCGCATTGCGTATTTAATCTGTCCAAAGTTCAGGGAGTTGAAAATATCGTCGAGTCAGATCCGATTCTGATCGATGTAGCGTGAGGCACCCCGTTGTCCGATGACAGTGCGTTGAATTTTTAGATTTCCTCAAGCTCGATGAACACGATCACCACCCACCAAGCCGTGACGATTAACTGCGTTCCCTAGTATATATCGCGAGTAATCGCCGGTGTTTGTAGAACAGTTTTGGTGAAGTATTTGAGGGATGGCTCCTCGAAAATCACTCGACCCCGAGTGCTTTGAACGCTGCGTCACGTGGATCGGAGTAAAAGCCCGTCTGGAACTTTGCGAACAGTTCGCCGGGGATCGTAGCAATGTCACCGACACTGGACATGGGAAGCAGGAGCCGCTTTGCACCGGCGTCGAAGGCGACCTGCAATGCCTCCGCAACATTTTCGACTGGTATGATACTTCCGCCAAGGCTCATACTTCCAAGAATGACCAACTGTGATTGTTAACAAGCGTCCAAGTTTGATCCAGTCGTTTCCATACATCTCAGCGACTTAGCGCGCCGATTGGCGTCGAGACCCGGTGCCGGTTAACACAAATATCTCGACGCGATAGCAGTAACCCGGATATCGCCTACATCGATCGAACCCGGACCTGACGCGAGGATATTTTCGACTCCTCAAACTGCCTTATTTGCGCGTTTTTACCAGAAAACAGGGAATCCAATATTCTTACACTTGATTCAAATCAATGCTGATGACTGCCATCTGTGGCTACCTGTTAACAAGCGCCCAAGTTTGACCCAGCCGTTTTCATACATTTCAGCGACTTAGCACGCCGATCGGCGTCGAGACCCGGCGCCGGTTAACACTTAAGTGCAAAACCTAGTTTAGGTCCTAATCGGTAATTTTCAAATACTATATGAAAAGGATTACAGAGACGCTTGCTACTGGAACCCATTAAGTTTATCAATACCGGCAGAATCAATTTCACCAGTTACTGGTAATCCATAATCGGCCTGAAAGGCCTTAAGCGCTTTGCGAGTCTTTTCCCCCATGATTCCGTCTGCTACACCGGGATCGTATTTTAATGCAATCAGCTGTTGTTGCACTTTTAACACTGTTAAAACTGATTGGTCATACCTTGGCTGGATTGTTGATCCGCTTACCTCAAGTGCGCCTCCTGTTCCAAGTCCTTTACCTCCGGTTTCCTGTGCGACATAGCTTCGACTAGCAATGATAACATTATTAAATGCATCCATCATTGCAGCAACAATGACTTTTGCCTCTGGTGTTTGTGCATAGCTGCCTAACGCGCCGGCAAATTTACTTCTACCTAATCCAAAAAGTCCTCCAAGACTCGTACCCTTTGCACTTCCTTCCGCAGCTAATACTTGTACGCCAGATCTATTATCGACAAGTGCTAGTAATGTGGAGGCTTGGGAAAATTTGAGGCCGCCACCAACAATTGCGCCTAATGAACCAAAAGCCCCTCCGATAATGCCTCCTACTCCACCAGTATTTCTATCGCTAAATGTTAAAGTTGGAGTAAGAGTATAATCCGCTGAGACAAGCTGACCCTTGTCGAAGTTACTATTACTACGTAGTTCACCAGACTGTTCAAGAGAACGCTCCTGCGTGATATTCCTAAATGCAAGCCCGCGTTCTACCACGACAAAACAGTTGCTCTGTTGAGCCATAAGTCGAAGAATGGGCACAGTGGACTGCACACCATAGCCACGCATCGTATACCACCATGTATGTTGTTCCTCTACGAGAGCCATTGTTCCTAAAGGACGGTCGCAATGTTCAAGCTCTTTATTCGCGTTTTGGGCATTTGCACCCCCAGCTGAGCCTGTTACCACAGTTTTTGAGGATGCGTCGCCAGTCTCCACGGGTAGTTCAGCACAAGCAGACAAAAAAATAATCAAGATGGCCGCGATATAGGTTTTGAGAAATCTTCTTCGTTTTATCATTTTTTATACTCCTGTAAAGGCTTAAGTGCTGGATTGATTCCAGTCACACCAAATAAGGAGCTAGAGAAGGAGGGAAATAGTTCCCTCATAAAGCGACGTGGTCTAGCGAATAGCTGGAGGGGTTATTTTTAACTTTCGGAAGGACGGATCAGGAAACAATCCACTGGGCTCAGTCCTTCACCTCCAATAATCTAATTTATGCGGTTGAACGCCGGTAACATCCAAAAATTTGCCTAAATAGCCACTCTCCTCTTCAATCTTCCGATGCGAAGGATTGCTTGGGTTTTCGACTATTTGCTTAACGACTCTACTCGCTAACGGAGCCAAAGCACATGAGCCATTTGCATCATTTTTCTAGTGCAAATTGCCTATTTTTGGTGCTCCGCGCCTAATCGATCGGCAGGGTAACTAAGAAACTCGGGGCTACTTGGAGCGCCAGGGGCTGCTGGTGCGGGATATCGAGAGCCGTGACCGCACCAAAAAGGTACTTGCTGGTACGCTGATATGCGGGGAGCGCAGCGCGCAGTATTCAAACATTTTTGGGCCGGAAAACTCAGTAGTCAATCTGTACAAATAGGAATCATTCGCATTTGGGATCGGCCCCGCTTATGGCATACCGCTTCGAGGGCGGCGCGCCAATAGCACTATAATGGTGTGAATCGCCCCACCGGATGATGCGACCGCCGTGATTAATCGCAATAAGAGTGATGGTTTCGCTGCGTATGAACGAGGCGACTACGACACCGCATTTAAGGAATTGAAACCGCTCGCCGAACAAGGCGATGCCGAAGCACAGACCAACCTCGGCGCGATGTACGCGAATGGTGAAGGCGTACCGCAGGATTACAATAAAGCAATCGAGTGGTATCGCAAAGCGGCAGAACAAGACGACGCCGATGCACAGTCCATTCTGGGTGTCATGTACCACAACGGTTACGGCGTACCGCAGGATTACAAGGAAGCGCTAAAGTGGTATCGCAAAGCGGCGGAACAAGGCTATGCCGATGCGCAGTACGCCCTCGGTTTCAAGTACGCCGACGGTCAAGGCGTACCGCAGGATTACAAGGAAGCGCTAAAGTGGTATCGCAAAGCGGCGGAACAAGGTAACGCCGCGGCACAGAACAACCTCGGCGCGATGCACTACAACAGTCTCGGCGTACCGCAAGATTACGACGAAGCGCTAAAGTGGTATTGCAAGGCGGCGGAACAAGGTGACGCCATTGCGCAGAACAACCTCGGCGCGATGTACTACAACAGTGTCGGCGTACCGCAAGATTACGACGAAGCGCTAAAGTGGTATCGCAAGGCGGCGGAACAAGGTAACGCCATTGCGCAGAACAACCTCGGCTGGATGTACGAAAACTGGGAAGGCGTACCGCAGGATTACAAGGAAGCGCTAAAGTGGTATCGCAAAGCGGCGGAACAAGGTAACGCCGCGGCACAGAACAACCTCGGCGTGATGTACGACAACGGTGAAGGCGTACCGCAGGACTATAACGAGGCGGCAAAGTGGCATCGCAAGGCGGCGGAACAAGGTGACGCCGATGCGCAGAACAACCTCGGTTTCATGTACCTAACCGGTCAAGGTGTACCGCAGGACTACGGGGAAGCGGAAAAGTGGATTCGCAAGTCGGCGGAACAAGGCTTCGCTCCAGCGCAGTTCAACCTGGGGATGATGTACGACACCGGTAGCGGAGTGCCGCAGGACTACAAGGAAGCGGTAAAGTGGTATTGGAAGGCGGCGGAACAAGGCTATGCGGATGCTCAATCCAACCTCGGCCTGATGTACGACACCGGCGACGGCGTACCACAGGACTATAAGGAAACAGAAAAGTGGTATCGCAAGGCGGCGGAACAAGGCCACGCCGGTGCACAGTACAGCCTCGGCCTGATGTACGCGAATGGTGAAGGCGTGTCGCAGGATTACGACGAAGCCGCGAAGTGGTGTCGCAAGGCGGCGGAACAAGGCAATGGCGATGCACAATACAATCTGGGCGTCATGTACTACAACGGATACGGCGCACCACAGGACTATAAGGAAGCAGAAAAGTGGTATCGCAAGGCAGCGGAACAAGGCCATGCCGGTGCACAGTACAGCCTCGGCCTGATGTACGACAACGGTAGCGGCGTACCGCAGGACTATGACGAAGCGGCCAAGTGGTATCGCAAATCGGCGGAACAACGCTACGCTCCAGCACAGTACAATCTCGGTGCGATGTACGCGAACGGTGAAGGCGTACCGCAGGCCCATAAGGAAGCGGCAAAGTGGCATCGCAAGGCGGCGGAACAAGGTGACGCCCCTGCGCAGTACGCGCTCGGTTTAAAATACGCCGACGGTCGAGGCGTACCACAGGACTATAAAGAAGCGGAAAGGTGGTTTCGTAAAGCCGCGGAACAAGGCGACGCCTCCGCGCAGAGCTACCTCGGCTGGATGTACGGCGCAAGTGAAGGCGTGCCGCAAGACTACAAAGAAGCGGCAAAGTGGAACCGCAAGGCAGCGGAACAAGGCAACGCGGAAGCACAGGCGCGCCTCGGCTGGTTGTACGAGAACGGTCTAGGTGTTCCGCCGGACTATAAGGAAGCGGTCAAGTGGCACCGCAAGGCGGCGGAGCAAGGCGACACCGGCGCGCAATTCAACCTCGGCAGGATGTACTGCGAAGGTCTAGGTGTACCGCAGGACTATAAGGACGCGGCAAAGTGGCATCGCATGGCGGCGGAACAAGGCCACGGTCCAGCACAGTACAACTTAGGGGTCATGTACGCGAACGGTGATGGCGTAGCACAGGACTGCAAGGAAGCGGCAAATTGGTATCTCAAGGCGGCCGATCAGGGATTTGCTAGGGCCCAGTACAACCTGGGGGTGATGTACGGAAACGGTGAGGGCGTAGCGCAGGACGACAAGGAAGCGGCATCTTGGTACCGCAAGGGGGCGGAGCAAGGCGACAGCCACGCACAATTCAAGCTCGGTCTGATGTACGACAACGGTAGCGGCGTACCGCAGGACTATGACGAAGCGGCCAAGTGGTATCGCAAGGCGGCGGAACAAGGCAATGTCGATGCGCAATCCAACCTGGGCGCGATGTACGCGAATAGTCAAGGCGTACCGCAGGACCATAGGGAAGCAGAAAAGTGGTATCGCATGGCGGCGGAACAAGGCCACGCTCCAGCGCAGTACAACCTAGGGGTCATGTACAAGAACGGTGATGGCGTAGCACAGGACTACAAAGAAGCGGCAAATTGGTATCTCAAGGCGGCCGAGCAGGAATTTGCTTGGGCACAGGGGTGCCTCGGCTGGTTGTACGAGAACGGTGAAGGCGTGTCGCAGGATTACGACGAAGCGGTAAAGTGGTATCGCAAGGCGGCGGAACAAGGTGACGCTCCAGCGCAGAACAACCTCGGCCAGATGTACTTCGATGGTGAAGGCGTACCACAGGACTACAAGGAAGCGGCAAAGTGGTATCTCAAGGCGGCCGAGCGGGGATTTCCTCGGGCCCAGTACAGCCTGGGGGTGATGTACGGGAATGGTCGAGGCGTGCCGCGGGATTACGACGAAGCGGTAAAGTGGTATCGCAAGGCGGCGGAACAAGGTGACGCCAGGGCGCAGAGCAACCTTGGCGTGATGTACGAAAACGGCGATGGTGTACCGCGGGATTACGACGAAGCCGCGAAGTGGTATCGCAAGGCGGCGGAACAAGGCAATATCCATGCCCAGGGCAACCTTGGCAATATGTACCACGAAGGTCATGGCGTACCGCAGGATTATGGCGAAGCGATAAAGTGGTATTGCAGCGCGGCGGATAAGGGTGACGCGGATGCGCAAAGCAACCTCGGCGCGATGTACGCGAACGGTGTAGGCATACCGCAGGACGACGTATTAGCGTATATGTGGTTCAGCCTTGCGCGGACTCAAGGAAATGAAATCGTGATAGAGAACCGTGACCTCATCGCCGAAAGAATGACGCATGAGCAGATTGTCGAAGCACAAATACTGGCGCGGGAATGGAAGCCGACGGAATAAATATACGTGACCGCGTGAACGACGAACTCGCCACCGCCGCCCAACTCGACGATCTCCTGGGCGTTATCGAGAAGCTATGCGTTGAGTGCGAGAGTGCGTGGGGTAAGGATTCACCGCAGGCCCAAAAAATGCGGACTCAACAACAGACGACGCAAGTGTTAGTCGACGCGGTGCGCCAAATTGAAAAGGACGACTCCGAAGTACTTCCCGACATGGGCGAGTGACAATTGGAGTCGGTAGTTCTACTCGCCAGGTTTCACGATCATTTGTCTACCCACCAGTCTACCCACAGTAGAAAAATAGTTCATGAATTGGATAACAAAGAAGAATTAAGTTATTGATTTAATTGGTCGGGGCGAGAGGATTTGAACCTCCGACCACCTGAACCCCATTCAGGTGCGCTACCAGGCTGCGCTACGCCCCGTGACGCTACAGTACTATCAATCGGCGAGTAGCGCGATCACTTCGTCGAGCTCGCGGATAAGATGCCGGATCGACTGCTGATTCGGGCCGGCTCCTCCGACCTGATCGCCTCGGTCCCCTGCTGCATCCATTTCTAGTTTATTACGGGCACCGCTGATGGTGTATCCGTCAATATACAAGAGATTGCGGATCTGCCTTACGAGTTGCACTTCGTGACGCTGATAATACCGTCGGTTGCCGCGCCGTTTAACGGGCTTTAGTTGTTGGAACTCCTGCTCCCAATATCGCAGAACGTGGGGTTTGACCGCACACAGCTCACTGACTTCGCCGATCGTAAAATATCGCTTGCCGGGAATCGGCGGCAGGCTTGCGTTTCCGGCGGGATCCAGCATCAGGCCGAAGATTCCTTAGCGGAATTAAGCGCCTGATTTTTCACGCTATTCGCGACCCGTTCTTTGAGCTTTTGGCTGGCTTTAAAGGTAACGACGCGGCGCGCAGAAATCGGTATTTCTTCGCCGGTTTTGGGATTTCGTCCGGGCCGTGAGTTTTTATCACGCACTCCGAAATTGCCAAAACCCGATAACTTTACCGGTACGCCGTTCTCCAAGCCGGCACAAACTTTCTCAAAGAACAACTCCACGAATTCCTTTGCTTCGCGTTTATTGAGCCCCAATTCATTGAACAGGGTCTCGGCCAGGTCTGCTTTTGTGACTGCCATTCGGTTCGCCCCACTAGCTGCGTAACTCGCCCCCCAGCTTGTTCTGCACGCTTTGCTGGATTCGAGTCATTATATTTTCGATATCGCTCTCATTAAGAGTGCGTGATAACTCCTGGAACGTCAAGCTAAAAGTAAGACTTTTTCGTCTTGAATCAATACTTTCCCCGCGGTATACGTCAAATAACTCGAGCTTTCTCAGGGATCTGCCCCCCGCCTGGCGCACGGTTTTGAGGAGAATTTCCGCAGAAACGCTCTCATCCACCACGACCGCGAGGTCCCGCCGCGTGGCCGGATATCGCGAAGTTGGGGAGAATTGCGGCCGGCGTCCGCTCTGAATCGCATCGGCATGGAGTTCACAGACAAAGATCGGGGCGTCGATGTCCAATCTTCGCTGCAGAGCCGGCTCGAGGCGCCCGATCCAACCGACGTGCTTGCGCCCGCGCTGGATCCGCGCACACTGCCCGGCTTGTAGTGCCGGGTGCTTAGCGGCCTTGAAGGCAAACTCATCGGCCTCACCGGTCAACGCAAACAGGGCTTCAAAATCGCCCTTAATATCGTAAAAATCGACGTCTCGTCGCTCCAAACCCCACTGTTCGGGCCAAACCGAGCCGGTCACAACGCCGCCGATGAGTGCCAGCTCCGCCGCCGCCTGTCGTGCGAACACATTGCCCAGTTCGAATAAGCGTATCCGCCGTTGCTGGCGTCGGTAGTTGTGAGCCAGTGCTTGTAGTAAGCCGGGCCAAAGGCTGGTACGCATCACCGCCAAATTCGACGCAATCGGATTGGTCAACGCGGTCGCCTTAATGGTCGGTTCGATTCTGGACTGCAATTCCGGGTCGACAAAACTGTAGGTAATCGCCTCAAAATAATCGCGACCCATCAACGTCTCTCGAATCAGCCCATCTGCGACTCGTTGTTCGCTCGGTGTACGGTGCGTGGCGCTCACCGCCGGAACCCGGTCTGGAATTTGGTCGTAGCCCTGAACCCGCGCCACCTCCTCGATGAGATCGTGTTCGGCACTGATGTCGAATCGATACGCCGGCGGCGTGACCCGCCACCCGGCCGGGCCGCGTCGCACCGTCATCCCGAGTCGGCGCAATATGCTATCGACGCGGGCGGCCGGTACCTTGGCGCCGAGCAAACGTTCGATATGCCGATAATTCAGGCGCACCGGGCGGCGGTGTGGCAAATGCGATCTATCTTCTGCGGCCACGATCGGACCCGCCACACCACCGCAGATCGACAGCAACAATCCGGTCGCTCGTTCCATCGCCAACCGTTGGCCACTCGGGTCGACGCCGCGTTCGAAACGGTGCGAGGCGTCGGTCTGCAATCCTAAACGTCGCGCCGTAGCAGCCACGATGCCGGGGCGAAAGTAGGCGGCCTCCAGCACTATTGAGCGGCTTTGATCGTTGATCGCCGAATACAAGCCGCCCATGATTCCCGCCAACGCTATCGGGCCACGTTTGTCAGCGATAATGAGTTCACCACCGGCAAAATCGAGCGCGGTTTCATCCAACAACGTCAAGCCTTCGGCTTGCTTGGCATGACGCACCACGATGCCACCGTGAACGGCATCGAGGTCGAAGGCGTGCATCGGTTGCCCAAGTTCCAGCATTACGTAGTTGGTCACATCCACCACGACGTTAATGGGCCGTACCCCAACACGCGTTAGCCGCTGTCGCATCCAATCCGGAGTCCGGGCTTGCATGTCGATGTTCTCAATAGCCCGGCCGACATACCGCGGGCAATCGAGCGGCGCCGCTAACCGGACCGGCCGTTTGCTTTTGCTGCGGGCGCGCTGCGGGCGAATCGCCGGTGCGGATACTTTCACTGCAGTCAAGGCCCCGACCTCGCGAGCGACGCCGGCTATGCTTAAACAATCGCCCCGGTTTGGCGTCAACTCCAGGTCCAACAACCGGTCATCGAGCTGCAGATGAGTGTTGAGTTCCAACCCGGGCTTAGCGTCAATATCGAGGATTAGCAGGCCATCCGAGCTGTCATCCAATCCGAGCTCAGTCCCCGAGCACAAGATCCCGGACGACACTACGTCGCGAATACGGGACTTCGTTATCACCGTGCCGTTGGGTAGCGCCGCACCGATCAGTGCGGTTGGCACCTTACAGCCCGGTGCGACATTGGGCGCGCCACAAACGATACGGAGCGCGCGGCTACGACCCACATTAACGGTGCACAATTGCAGGCGATCCGCCCGCGGGTGCGGTTCGACTTTGAGTACTTCACCGACAACGACCTTGCTGTGAAGCACATTGGTCGCGGTGACTGCGCCGATTTGCAAGCCCGCCATGGTGAGGCGCGATGCTAATTCGGCGGTGCTCAAACGCGGATCGACCCAGGTCCGCAGCCATTGTTCACTGATTATCACGATATGGGTTCCATCTCGACGGACCTATCGGAACTGCCGTAACATATCGAGGTCGTTGTCGAAAAACAAACGCAGATCGTCGACACCATACCGCAACATCGTAAGGCGCTCGACCCCCATACCAAACGCGTATCCACGAAATCGCTCGGCGTCGACACCGGTGTGGCGAAACACCTCGGGGTGCACCATCCCACAGCCAAGTATCTCGAGCCAACCGGTGCGCTGGCACACCCGGCAGCCCTCGCCGCTACAAAATACACAGCTGATATCGACTTCCGCGGACGGTTCTGTAAACGGAAAATAAGACGGCCGAAAACGTACTTTAAGGTCGGCCTCAAAGAATTCCCTTACGAAATGGATCAGCACTCCTTTCAAATCGGCGAAGGTCGTGGATTCGTCCACCGCAAGGCCTTCCACCTGATGAAACATCGCTGTGTGGGTCACATCGGAATCGCAGCGATAGACCCGCCCCGGTGCAATAATGCGCAACGGCGGCGGGTTCTCAAGCATGTAGCGAATTTGCACAGGCGAGGTATGGGTGCGCAACAACGTATGCTCGTCGATATAGAATGTATCGTGCATCGCCCGGGCCGGATGATCGAGCGGTATATTAAGCGCCTCGAAGTTATGAAAATCGTCTTCGATTTCGGGGCCCTCGGCAACCCCGAAGCCGAGTTGCCCGAAGATCGCCTCGACCCGTTGTAGCGTGCGCGTAATGGGATGAGGTCCGCCTAATCCCGTACCGCGCCCCGGTAACGTGACATCGATGACTTCGGCCGCAGATCGAGCCGCTTCCGATTCCGTCTGTAATGACTCTCGGCGCTCGCGGAAACGATTTTCAAGGCTTTGTTTCGCAGCATTGACGGCTTGGCCGACCGAACGCCGTTGCTCCGGTGGCAACCCGCCAACGCGTTTCAGCTGCTCGGTGAGGGCACCCTTTTTACCAAGATAATGGACCCGCAGTTGCTCTAGCGCCGCCTCGTCGGCGGCCGCGCTGATCGCCGCCTCGGCAGTGCCGCGCAGGCCATCTATATCGTTTAGTTCTGAATTATCCACAATCGAAGCCCGGATAGTTCATCATCGAGTCTTAATCATGTCGCTGACTTTCAATCCGCTTTGGTGAGAATTCCAGGCCACCGCCAATTTTCGTTCCTGCAAAATCGGCATACATTACGTCCCTGTAAATACCACCGATTTTTTGCTCCTGCAAAATCGGCATACATTACGTCCCTGTAAATACCACCGATTTTTTGCTCCTGCAAAATCGGCATACATTACGTCCCTGTAAATAAAAAAGGGAAAGGCCGCGGCCTTCCCCTGGAAACACTCATTACTCGGGAGGATTCACGTAACGCACGATGGCGTTGTGCGTTACGCGGATAACGCCGTCTTCGCTTTGTCAGCCAGTGCCCCAAACGTTTGCCGATCATGCACCGCGAGATCGGCCAGAACTTTACGATCCACCTCAATTGATGCGCGCTTAAGGCCGTCCATTAGACGGCTATAGCTAAGGCCGACTTCCCGGGCTGCCGCATTGATTCGCACAATCCAAAGCGCACGAAACTGACGTTTGCGCTGACGCCGATCGCGGTAAGCGTATTGCCCGGCCTTATCGACGGCTTGGTTCGCCACACGAAACACATTCTTACGCCGTCCGCTGTAACCTTTGGCCAGGCTGATTACCTTCTTATGACGGGCGCGAGCGGTAACTCCACGTTTAACACGAGGCATCTGAGTATCTCCGATTAAGCGTAGGGCAGCAGTCGTTTCACCGCTGCCTTATTGCTGTCGTCCACCATCAGACTTTGGCGTAGATGTCGCTTACGTTTCGTCGATTTTTTGGTGAGTATATGGTTAAGGTACGCTTGCGAGCGCTTAAACCCGCCGCTGGCGGTCAGTTTAAAGCGCTTCGCAGCGCCTCGATTCGTCTTCATCTTCGGCATCTGTTACTCCTGCTGCGCAGTGTTTAGATCACTGCGCACAATTCAGTTCACTACTGTCCAGAACCACTACTCTTCCCGGAAAAAATACAGACAATCATCGCCGTGGCGCGATCACCATAACCATCTGCCTGCCTTCCATCTTCGGGTACTGCTCGACAATACCGATTTCATCCAGATCGGACTCGACCCGCTTCAGCATCTCCAATCCCAGTTCCTGGTGGGCCATTTCCCGGCCCCGAAAACGTAATGTCACTTTGGTCTTATTGCCGTCGCTCAAGAAACGAATCAAATTTCGCAACTTCACTTCGTAGTCACCAACGTCGGTGCCGGGCCGGAACTTAACTTCCTTAACAGAAATCTGCTTCTGCTTCTTTTTCGCCTCGTGTTTCTTCTTGTTTGCGGTGTATCGAAATTTACCGTAATCCATGACCCGGCATACCGGGGGGTCTGCATTCGGGGAAATTTCTACCAGGTCGAGATTGGCATCCTCGGCGATTTGCAACGCTTCAGATACCGGCACGACCCCGGCCTGCTCACCATCGGCGCCGATCAAGCGCACCGAAAGTGCGGTGATCTGCTCATTTAGGCGAATCGATTTTTCAGCGGATATAGTGTATTCCCTCCAAACGACAAAAGCCGTGCTACGCCGCGTCGCTAGCAAGGACGCCCACGAACTCATCTAAGCCCATGGCTCCCAAGTCCTCACCGTCACGCGTGCGCACGGCAACTGTATTGGTTTCAACCTCCCGATCTCCAATTACGAGGAGATACGGAACACGCTGTAACGTGTAGTGCCGAATTTTATAGCCGATTTTCTCGTTTCTCAAGTCACTATCGACTCTGATTCCCTGTTTATTCAAGGTTTTTTGGACTTTCTGGGCATACTCGGAGTGCCGGTCGGTGATATTCAGTAAAACCACCTGCAGCGGAGCCAGCCAGGTAGGGAGTTTTCCTGCATGATCTTCAATCAATATTCCGATAAATCGCTCCATCGAGCCGAGGATCGCGCGGTGGATCATGACCGGCACAAGCTTCGCGCCGTCGGCTGCCACATACTGCGCACCTAAACGTCCGGGCATCGAAAAATCCACTTGAATAGTGCCACATTGCCAGTCCCGACCAATACTATCCTTCAGCGTGAAATCGATTTTTGGGCCGTAGAAGGCACCCTCACCCGGATACAAGGAGAATTCGATCTTCTTATCGGCCAACGCCTTCTCCAGCGCTTGCTCGGATTTGTCCCACAGCGCGTCCTCCCCTACCCGCTGCTGCGGCCGCGTCGACAACCCAACTGCCACGTCGCTAAAGCCGAAATCGCCGTATACCCGATAGGCCAGGTCAATCAAAGCCACTACTTCTTGCTGGATCTGATCCTCGGTACAAAACACGTGAGCATCGTCTTGGGTGAAGCGCCGTACCCGTAACAAGCCATGTAGAGTACCCGACGCCTCGTAGCGGTGAACAACACCAAACTCGCCGATCCGCAGCGGCAAATCACGATAGCTGCGCAAACCCTGGTTAAAAATTTGTACATGCCCCGGGCAGTTCATCGGTTTGAGCGCGTAATCACGGTTTTCCACTTCGGTAGTGAACATATTCTCGTGGAATATTTCCCAATGTCCCGAGCGCTCCCATAACGACCTGTCCAACAGTTGCGGGGTGTGGACTTCCTCGTACCCATATTCGTCGAGCAGCCGGCGCATATAGTCCTCGATAAGCTGATACAACACCCAGCCCTTCTGGTGCCAAAACACCATACCGGGCGCTTCGTCCTGGAAGTGAAACAAATCGAGCTGTTTGCCGAGTCGGCGGTGGTCACGTTTTTCCGCTTCTTCAAGCCGCGTCAAATACGCTTTAAGTGCCTTCTTGTCGCCCCACGCCGTACCGTATATACGCTGCAGCATTTCGTTGCGCGAATCGCCGCGCCAGTAGGCGCCCGCCACCTTAGTTAATTTGAATGCTTTCAAACGCCCCGTGTCCGGAACGTGGGGACCACGGCAAAGATCGACAAAATCACCTTGGCGGTACAGCGATAATTCTTCGTCGGCCGGAATATCCATGATGATTTCGGCTTTATACCGTTCGCCCATATCTTGGAACGTGCGCACCGCGGTGTCGCGATCGACGACGGTTCTTTCGATCGGCAGCTTGAGGCCGGCCAACTCTTTCATCTTTGCTTCGATTGCCACCAGATCGTGTTCATTAAATCCGGGCGGGTACGCAAAATCATAATAAAAACCGTCTTCGATAATCGGACCAATCGTGACCTGCGCATCGGGATACAGGCTCTTCACGGCTTGCGCCAGCAGATGCGCCGTCGAATGGCGAATGACCTCGATGCCCTCGGGATCACGCTCGGTAATGATGGCGAGTTCGCAATCGCCGTCGAGCACGGCATCGAGATCCAGCAATCGTCCATCGACCCGTGCGGCCAAGGCCGCTTTGGCGAGCCCTGGCCCGATATCCACTACGACATTGCGAACTGTGACGGCATCGTCGTAGTGGCGATGACTACCGTCGGGTAATTGAATCTGCGGCATGGCCTGTTGAGTTTAGTGGATCAATGATCTCGCAGCGCGCCGCGATGAACCGACCGCTGCGTGTTCTGTAAGTGATTAAAATTTTGGTAAGCGCGAGTGGGATCGAACCACCGACCACTACCATGTGTTGCGTGTTAGTAAAGGTGCGCCCCGCCCTGCCATCGGGGGATTATGACTGCACCAGGGGCAGGAAGGAAAGCCCGCGAGCACACTTACGAGTAAGCGCACAGATGCCCAGGACTACGCAATGCGCAAATGCATATCGAATCAAATGGGCTGACGACATACACGTACGATACCGGTGTAGGCAACACCTCAATCATTGGTCTTCCAGCCGCACCACGACATCGGATCCGCTCTCGGTGACATCGTGGTTGAATTGAACTGGTTTGTAACCGGGCGCGTTGATCCTAATGGTGTGTGGGCCTGGGCCAATCTGGGTGAAGGCGAAGTTCCCCTGCTCGTCGGCAGCCGTCGTGCGCCGCGAGGTACTACGAATGCCTTTCTGTTGGTGTGCCCAGGTCAGGGTGATATTGGGCACCGCCACCGGATTTAACCGGCCGTCCTCCACCCGGCCACGGATCTCGTCGTACCCCGAGTCCAGGACGATCATCACGTCGTGCTCGTCACCCGCCGCAAGCCGGATACCCTCGATCCGGTGGTACGGATTCGATTTGGTTTTGAAACGCAGTTCGCCCGCCGGGGCATTCTCGACCAGGAATGCACCCACCGCATCCCCGACCACGCGCGCGTTGTAATAAGAGGTCTTTTTCCTCTGCAGCACCAGACTGAAGTGGGAGATAGCGTTCCCATACAGATCCACCATCTGCCCGGTCAGCGTGCCGACGTCTTTGGCCTTAAGTTCGATGCTGAGGGTCAGACCGTCATCGGTGACCTGCAGGTTTCGTTCGAAGTAGTCCTCATAGGCATCCGCGGCGTTGATCGACAACATATAGTCATCGCTGACTTCTACTCCTTCTATGACGAACTTCCCGTCTTTGTCGCTGGTGGCGCTATAGTTCTCGCGCGCCCGCGTGGAAGACATCTGGATGCGCTGGCCGGCGACCGGCTCACCCAACGAACTGTGCACGGACCCGGAGACTACGGCGAGTGCCGTCGGTTCCGGTTCCATGACAATGTTTAATGCAACGTCGTTCCCGGCGTTCGCCTTGGCCACCTTGAGGCTGACCTTTTTGTCTTTATAACCGTCCTTGGAAGCATTAATGACCAAGTTTTGCGCGGTCTCCATCACTTTCACTGCGAACGCGTATTCGCCGTCCTTGTCCGTGCTGACGGCTTTTACCGCGTGGATCAAGGGCTGCACCTGCGTCCCTCGCAGCGGCTCCCCTGCCGGCGTCGAGACGACACCGTGCACGCGCAAGTCCCAATGTGCCGTGAGCACGAGATCGGCAAAATCCACGCCGGCGCGCACCGACATGCGCGCCTCGGCATATTGCCGGGTGGCCGTCGTGCGGAGGTGATACTCACCGTCCGCGAGCTGCTGAAACTTATAGGCGCCGTCGTACCCACTGGTCGTCTCGTGATGATTACCGCGCGCCAGCACTAACTTGCCCTTATCCTGATCGACCACTTGACCCGCCGTCGCGGTCAGCGCGATGCCGGACACCGGCCTCCCGGCGCGGGTCATTACGCGCCCCGAAATCGCAAGATCGCCGAGCGGAGCGGCAACCTTCTTCGGCGCATCGCGCTGTTTGGGCGTACGGACGACCGTCTGCGCCACGGGCTGTTTTTCCTGGACGAACGCTTGGACCTCGTCGTCGCTGACAAAAGCTTGCGAAGGACTCGAACTGAAGGGATTGTTATTTGAAGCCGCTGACGTCGGATCAGGGCTGACCGCACCGCTCGACTCGTCACGTTCGAGGCTAGAGAACTCAGGCATCCCGCCCGCGGGTTGCGGAGTTTGATCTGCCGCGCCCGATTCAACGGTGCGGGTTTCGTCTGCTACCCGCAAACCCGTACTGTTTTCCTCGCCGGAGTAATAAATCCACGCTAAAGCCACAACCACCGCCAAACAGACGCCCACCGCAGTCAACACGATGAGGTTCATCGGTCGCGCCGGGTGCTCCCGAATGCGCAATGGCAAATCCTTCCGCGGTTCGATCTGCAGCTGCATCACATTTACCTCACCGCGCGCTTACCACCGTCTGCCGTTCATTATACCCGCCCGCACCACACCGCGAGTCTCCGACTTGTGCACATCGCCGCTGCGACGAGGAGCTCAACCGGGGGTTGTTCCTTTGGCGCTTACTCATTGAGAATCACGAACGCCGCCAAGACCGAGCTGACCGTAGCACGCCAGGAGCGCGTCGAGACCACGACCGGGAACGTGTAAGCAGCTGCTTTCTCATAGGCGTCGGCGAACATGACCCGCTTCTTCTCAATAGAATGGGACGGCCGTGTTTTTCCTTAAAAAAACCGCCGTCCAGTTTTGTCTAAGAACCCGGCGGCGCGGCTGTGGCTGGCGACGCAGCGCTGGCCTTATTCGGGCTTTCCTCGCCGGCGGCGATCGCCTCGAGTCGCTTGGACAACAGAGCGATGAACTGATCCGCCGGCCGCGCACCCTTCATCACGCTGCCCCGCCCGCCTGCGATAATGATGAAGGTCGGCGTGCTCTGCACCACGCCCTGGGCGTCGTACAAGTCGTGTAACACCCGCTCCAACCCCTTGCGCCCGTTGAAGCAGGTCACGAATCGGGAATGGTCGAGCGGCACGGACTCGGCCAGCGCCACCAAGGCGTTTTCGGCGTCCTCCGTGGCCCACTGGTCGGTCTGGTCGAACAACAGATGGTGCATCTCCCAGAATTTACCCTGTTCTCCGGCGCACTCCGCCGTCACCGCGGCCAGCGCCGCATACGGATGGATACGCAGCGGGAAATGTTTGGTCACCCATAAGACCTTACCGGTGTCGACCAATTCGGTGTCGATCCGCGGTTGGCCTTCCAGCGCGTGCCGGCGGCAGGCCGGGCACTGGAAATCGTTGAACTCGACCACCACCAGTTTCGCCTTCGGGTCGCCCTTGTAGGCATCGCCCGCCTGGTTGTAACCGGGCCGGGTGGGGTCTGGCACCAAACCCTCCGGCTTGGCCCATTGTGGTAGCTCTGGCGGCTCAGGCTTGGGCTCTTCCGGCGGCTTCTCACCGGCAATCAACGGATCGGCCAGCCTAGCGAAACGGGCGATGGGCTGCGCCCCTACCAGGTTGTAGGTCTCGTCGTGCTTTATCGATGCGAAACGAAAGCTGGGAGTGCCGTTGTAGCCCAGCGCCTGCCCCTCCTGCACGCTCCGGTCGACGAATGCCTGCTTGTCGCCCTTGGCGATGCACGCCTCCAGGGCCGCCATGTCCGCGCCAACCTCCTTGGCGACGTCCGCGAGAAAATCACTCGGATCGGGCAACCGGTTCCACTCCTGCTGGCGCTGGAACAACGCGTCATGCATGGCCCAGTACCTGGCTGCGCTTTGCTCGCCCACGCACAGCGCGGCCACGTGCCCTTTAGGCGCGGTCGGATGCAGTGAGACCAGCGGAAAGTCGCGAAACACCAGTTTCACTTTTCCGCCGCGTACGTATTGATCGAGCAGGCCGGGTAGTGTCTGGCTGAAGTGCCGTCCGCAGAACGGGCACAGGTAATCGCTCCATTCCTCGAGGATCACGGAGGCGTCGGGATTGCCGACAAACGCATAACCCTCGTCGGTAAAACCGACCGGCATGTCCTGATAGGTTTCCTGCGGCACCTCTGTCGCCTGAGCCAGATTGCTGGCCAGCACGGTCGCCGCAACGAGTGCCCAAAAAGGGGGCAAAAATAATTTTCTATTCATAGTCTTATAGCCTGTTAACCTAATTCAAGAAAGGAGTTCAATCTGCCACAGTTGGCGCGAGTGATTGTTCCACACACCCCTCATCATATTGTCCAAAGTTGACCACCGCGGACCCGGCCGTCCTCGGAAGGAAAATGAATCTGTCCTCTTTTTGCATCACTTGTTGACCAGAATAATCCGTCCATTGGCATCGTCGATTGTCATGCGAAAGCGCTGCAAAAAACTCATCCCCAGCAGCTTGGCACCACTCAACCGGTTATCCTCCAGAAACATCACCGTCACATCCGGCGCCATAGCGGTGCCAACAGCGATGGAATGCAGCTTACCCACCTTCGCGCGTACCCTGCCGTTGGCGGTTTGCGTCCAGCCATCGCGCAACTCGCCCACTTCGAAGCCCAGCTGGCCGATCATGGACTGCGGCAGCACCACCGTCGAGGCCCCGGTATCGACCATCAGTGAGACCGTTTGGGGCACCTGTCCGGGGCCGACCAGGACCGCTTCGACGAGCTGATGCGCCCCCATGCGCCGGACAGGGATGATGTGCTCGCCGGAGGCCGTTACGGCGTGGATCGCGGATTGTTCAAGATACACCGTATCATCCCGACCCCGCGCCAGTATGATCACCTTCTCGATCGCGCCCGGGCCATTGTCGACGACGACATAGTTGTAATCGGCGAGCATGCGCTTGATCTGATAACGGAGGTCCCCCGTGACGGCCCTAGCCGGCTCCCGCGTGACCAGATCGAGCCCCCGAATCTCGAAACCCTCTTGTTGCGCGAGATCACGCAGCTGATCGCGCAAGTCGGGGGCAGCCGCCTCAGCACGCCCCGACACACCAAACACCAGCATGGCAGACAGCACTACCCACGCCCAGCCCCCGCGATTCTTGTAAAAAGGGGACAAATTTGTCTTTCTATTGGTCATCGTATGCAGGGGTAACCTGATCCGGAAAGGAGGTGCGGGCGATTGGTCCGTTCAGATGTCATTATATCCGGCGCGGACACAACCGTTATACCGTTATCGTGTTTGGGAAGAATCTATCTTTCCGCTTTTTCTTGCTTGCGATGACAAGAAAACGAGCTGGGTATGCGTCCCTGACCTGGCGAAGACCCGGGCCGAGGCCAGGGTCTTCGCTCATGGGCCGCGCTCAGTGGTAAAGTGCGCACCTTTCGAGGTCGATCCACGGGATCGACCTCCCATCCGCGGTTTAAAAAATAAATCCGTCCCCTTGCTGCGACTCACACCCTTGGCTGCCTGCCCTGCTACAGGCTCAGTCAGTCAGCCGAGGATTCGATCAGAGATCCGCGCTGATCGTCGTCACCTCCGTCGTGAGCCCGCCCTCAAGCGTGACCTTGACCGTGTAGGTACCGGACTTAGTCTTGTTCTGGAAGAAGAAGCCCAGCTTGAGCGCCTGACCCGGATCGATGGTGAGGTCGGCACCCGACACGAAATCGGTGATCGTCGCCGGAGAAGAGAGCCCCGGTCCATCGTAGATCGTGTTCCTACCACCGAAACTCACCTCCACCAGATCGCCGATGTTGGCGGTCTCGGTGAGTTCGACCTACGTGATGGTCAGAACATCCTCACCGGTGTTATTCAGCAGCACGTCCATCTTCTTGCCCTTGATCACGGGATCGTTACGGATTTCGATCTTGAGCTGGCGGATGACCTGCACCGTTGCAGTATCGGACACCAACTCCGAGACTGGTGGTGAATTGGAGTCGGTCCCATCGGCAAACGCCGTGTTGGGCACATCTGCCGGCTCGACCACGTCGCCACAGCCCTTGAAGAAGCCGTTCTGGTTGTATCGCAAGATCGAGTAGGACGAGATCTGCCATTCCGTGTCCACACCCTCAGTCGGACCACCTGACTGTCCCCAACCGCCGATAAAGGCATCGGAGCAGGAGAGGTGCATGGTGAACATCACGCCGGCCGGGATATTGGGATCAGTCGACAATGACGGATCGAAGTTCACTTCGTTCTTGGTACCATCGTACGGGAACATCTGCGAAGTGCCATCCGGGGCGGTGAGAATCAGGGTCGCCGCACCGTCGGTGTCGCTCGAGCCTTCCAGGATGTATCCGTTGACGAACACAAAGCGGAAGTCGTCGCCCTCCTGCGTGCCGTACGGTGATCCAGCATTCGGATCCAAGAATGGCGCCGCTGTGTACTCCACAGTGACGACCACCTCATCACCGACGGGGATGTCAAACGTGCATGACAGATCCTGGGTAAACGTATCATCGCTCGTGTCCCCGGGCGTGTCGTTGTCGTCGATCGACGCCACGCATTCAGGTTGCGGTTGGACATCCACCACCGTGAGCGATCCGTTCACCGTATCTGTCACTAGCACATCGACCGCATCGGACGGACCTGAGTTAGACACAGTGAGCTCGAAGAACCCGTTCGTTCCCTGTTCCAGTGTAGGCTCGCCTTCGGGACCCGTTACGGCGTCGACCCGATTACCATCATCGTCAAACCTATAGAAGGTCTTAACGATATCCAGTTCGATCTCGGTGAGGATGTTGATGGTGTCCGTGCTGGCGTCATCGACGGTCTCGGAGTTGTTGTGATCATCGGTGTAGTCACCCTCGACATCGGCTGTGTTGGAAACACCGAGCGCTTCGGGCACTGAGGCGTCGACCGCGAAGCTGACCGTGATCTCAGCAGACTCACCTGCCGCCAGCGTTGGAATGGTACATGATACGCTTTGACCAGCAGAAGCATTGCAGTCTTCACCGCCTGCTGCCGTCGGCGTCGTCACTTCCACACCGGATACATCTAGGCGAAGATCTACCAAGTCGGTGACAAGTACGCCACTGAGCGGCACGTTCCCTTCGTTGGTCACCAACAGCTTGAACGTGCTGATCACATTAAACGGGTCGGCCCCATTACCTGCGATCACAGAATCGTCGGTAAAGGTCTTGACGATGCTGATAGCCGGGTCACCACCAAAGTACGACGAATCGTCGCTGTCGTTAGCCGTCTCCGAGTTGCCGTGGTCGTCCGTTTAGTCACGGGTCGATGTGCCAACGTTGGCATAGTCGCCCGTACCCGCCGTACCCGTGGCCTCGTAGACCCACGTCTCGGTCAGGTCCAGGATGTCGTCGTTGTTGGCGTCGCCACTGACGAAGAGCGGAATCACGCCCTGGTTATCGCTGACCTGGATGTTCCCCAGCGGCACGTTGCCGGCATTGGTCACCGTGTAGGTCCATGTCACCGTGGTGCCCTCGAGGATCTCGCTGCCGTCTGTACCGTTGGTGGTCTTGACGATGTCGATCGCCGGATTGCCGCCAAAGTAGGAGCTGTCGTCGGAGTCGTTGGCCGTCTCCGAGTTGCCGTGGTCGTCCGTGTAGTCACCCGTCGATGTGCCGATGTTGGCGTAGTCGCCCGCACCCGCCGTACCGCTGGCTTCATAGACCCACGTCTCGCTCAGGTCCAGGATGCCGTCGTTGTTGGCATCACCACTGACGTAGACCGGTACCACACCCCGGTTATCACTGACGTGGATGTTCGACAACGGCACGTTGCCGGCATTCGTCACCTCGTAGCGCCACTGTACGTCGTCAAAAGAATTCGGACTAATGGAGTTTTAGATTAAGAGACGGTTTAGCTCATCAAGTTTGTTGATCGGTTATCGTAATGCATTTGTTTTCGC
>JAOTWM010000336.1 GCA_029862885.1 Gammaproteobacteria bacterium | reverse complement strand
ATGCGCCCTCAATACTGACTCTCAGAGCGCGACCATCATTTAGCGGCTGTCCATGAGCGTGGATGAGCGTGACGGAGGAATTAATTCTAATTCCCTAAGTCGCTTTTCCGATTGAAGGTGCAATTCGTCCGGCACCTTAGTTTGTCTGTTCCCGCACCGTGTAGCTTAGATTGCAATATTCATACAATTCTTTTCACGGGTGTGGCGTAATACAGATTTTCAGACAAACCGGGACTTTACTGTTCGGCACCACGGTGCTCTTGCTGGGGGCCGGAATGCTCTACACATTAGTCGTTGTGCGTGCCAGGGAAGCCGGGTTGCGCAATCGATCGGCTTCATGCAATCCGGTTATCAAATCGGCTGGTTGAGCGGCGCGCCCATTCACGAATCGCGAGATCCGGCCGGGGATCGAACAGGCTGGCATCGCGATGTGTATCGAAGAATCTGAAGATACCCTCGCTGAGTAAGCTCGCGCCTCCCATCGCGGCGATAATATCGCTGGTATTCTTGTCCCGCCGATAGTGCAACAACGCATCGATCAATTCACCACTATTTGAAACCCCATACTAGATTTGAAATACTCGACAAATCTGCTCACCAAATCGAAGACAGCCAGGCGGCGGACCAATGACAAATACCTCGCCAGAGCGTATTAACGGTTATGCAGGACTATTTCAATCTCGGCGGCTACGAGTTTCCCGTAACCACTGATTCGCGTGAAGCGCAGATCTGGTTCGACCGTGGTCTGGCGTGGGTTTACGGCTTCAATCACGATGAAGCCGCGGCGTGTTTTCGAAAGGCTGCCGACTCGGACCCGGATTGCGCCATGGCGTATTGGGGTGAGGCCTATGCGTGCGGCCCTTTCTACAACATGACCTGGGAACACTTCAGCGAACATGAGACAATCGAAGCCACTGGCGTGTGCTATCGCGCTGCTCAAAGTGCGCTCGCGCACGCCGACCCGGCCAGCTGTTTGGAGCAGTCATTAATCGCCGCGCTCGCTCGCCGTTATCAAAAGGATCATCCAGTCGGACTCGAGGAGTTTACTGCCTGGAATGACGCGTATGCCGACGCGATGCGCGATGTTTACACGCGTTTCCCCGATCACCTAGACGTTATTGCCCTGACGGCGGAGGCGTTGGTCACGAGGACGCCTTGGATGTTGTGGAACGTAGCGACGGGTGTACCCGCACAGGATACCGACACGCTGGAGGCAATCGCGATTCTGGAGTCGGGGTTGCGCATCATCGAGGAGCGCGGAGAGATACAGCACATGGGGATGTTGCACATTTATCTTCACGCTCTAGAGATGTCGCCGACGCCCGAGAAGGCTTTGTGGGCCGCAGACGCGCTGTACGACCTTTCACCCGACAATGCTCACCTGCAGCACATGCCGGCACATATATATGTGCTCTGCGGCCGCTACGCGGACGCCATCAAGGTGAGCGACACGGCCATTACGGCGGACGACAAATACGTCGAGCATGCGGGGCCGTACAACTTCAATGCCGTCAACCGCGGTCACGACCTGCTCATGAAGATTCATGCCGGCATGTTGGCCGGCCGGCTCGAACCCACCATACAAGCCGTCAATCAGCTGATCGACCGGTTACCCGAAGATCTACTGCGAATCGACAAACCCTATCTAGCGATCTTGCTGGAGGGATATCTCTCGGCCACCGAACATGTGCCGGTCCGGTTCGGACGCTGGCAGTCAATCATCGATTCTGAAACGCGTACCGACCCGGTACTTTATCCGACCACCATTGCCATGAGTCGTTACGCCCGGGGAATCGCGTATTCGGCAACCGGGCAAATCGAGGCGGCACAACAAGAACGTTCTTTGTTTCTCGAAGCACTGGCTTTGATATCGCCGGAGCGGATCATGGGGAATAACCCCACCGTCGACGTGCTGGCGGTGGGTGAGCAGATGCTTGACGGTGAGCTCAATTATCGGCAGCGAAACTATGACGTCGCATTTGACCATTTGCGTGAGGCGGTGCGTCGCAACGACAACCTGAATTTCTCCGAGCCCTGGCCCTGGATGCACCCACCTCGGCACGCACTCGGCGCATTGCTGATGGAGCAAGGGCAGTTTGAAGAGGCCGAACAGGTCTACCGCGCCGACTTAGGCCTCGATAATTCGATCCCGCGTTGCCAACAACATCCCGACAATGTTTGGAGTTTGCATGGTTACGTCGAATGCCTGAAACACCGCGGCAACCGGCTCGAGCTGACTACAATGGAACCCCTATTGGCTCGAGCCCTTGGCGTCGCCGATATTCCGATCAACGCGTCGTGTTGTTGTCGAACCGAGGTGAGGTGTGGTTGAGTTGAATTTGTGAATTCATCGCCGGGGTCCCTCGTCGACGGAAACGGGATTCGAAATTGGACAATTGAGCAAACTGTGCCCGGAACTCCCAACGGCCGCCGCCAGGTCGCGAAGAATGTCCGCGGTACCTTCAAACCCCAGGCACGCATCGGTAACGCTCTGACCGAAGGTAAGCGGCGTGTCCTGCAGATTCTGTCTACCCCCGACTAAATGACTTTCCAGCATCAAGGCCCGTATTTCGTGTTGACCTTGTTGGAGCTGTTTGATTATCGATTGCACGACGTCGCCCTGGCGCCCAGGATCCTTCTGGCTATTGCCGTGGCTGCAATCAACCATAACGACTTTTGGTAATCCCGCCGCTTGCAACAGACTTAGCGCCGCTTGAACGGCGTTCGCCTCGTAGTTGGGTCCGGTTTGGCTGCCGCCACGCAGCACCAAGTGACAATACGGATTTCCCGCCGTTTCAAGAATAGCCGGTGCACCCTGTGTGGTTAGTGAAGGAAATAAATGCGGGCCGCGGGCCGCCAGAATAGCATCCACCGCGACCTGCATATCGCCATCGGTGCGATTCTTAATGCCGACCGGCATGGATAGACCGGACGCTAGCTCGCGGTGAATCTGGCTTTCGGCGGTACGTGCCCCAATCGCCCCCCAGCTTATGTAATCGGTGTAGAACTGGCCAAACGTCGTATCGAGAAATTCGGTCCCCGTTGGTAGTCCAATTTCTGAAATGTCTGCGAGCAGCTGTCGCGCTAAACGTAATCCTTTGTTAATTTGAAAGGAGCCGTCGAGGTCCGGATCGTTGATCAACCCTTTCCAGCCGCGCACGGTTCTTGGCTTTTCAAAGTACACGCGCATAATGATGAACAGCGCCGACGACAATTCATCCGCCAGTGGTTTTAATCGCTGTGCATAGGTCAGCGCTGCCTTCGGGTCGTGCACCGAACACGGCCCTACGACCACCAATAATCGCCTATCGCTCCCATCGAGAATCGATTCCACCGTGTGCCGGCTCGCATAGACTCGCTCGGCAGCTTCGATCTTAAGGGGTATCTCCTCGAGCAGGATTGCCGGCGTCAATAGCGGTCGCGTTTTGACGATCCGTACGTTCTCGATTTTTAGCATGGGCGCAATTGATGTTACTCCCCGTTGTCGTGGGTTCAGACCCGGAAAGCCGACTGTGCCGGGCGTGCGACTCATGGAGATCGTCGCGCTTTCGGCGCGTCGTTCCGTAGCGACCGGTGTATAGGAGCGGCTGCAAAAGTCATGAACGATTAATTTGGGTCCAAAATGATTCGCCCAGACTTATGTGGAGGCCCCTTTATTTTTTTAGGACGATCCGCAGTCGGCCTTCGTCGACCGACACTTCCTCGACGCCGGCGTCAAAGGCTTTCCAAAACCCTTCGTCACCGTATTCGCGGACAAGGTCGATGTTTTTGATGCCGCCAAGCCAGGCATTGGGCAACGGCACGCCCATGATGCTGATGCCACGCAATACAACGATGGGCTTTCCGTCGCGGTGGGCGAGTTCCATGCCCGCGCGCACTTTGAGTACTTGGCCACCGAATATCGGAAAGTCCTCGTCCACCGGTACCAATAACTTTGCACTCACGAGATCCTCGGACAAATCGATCGCGAGCTTGCGCGCCAAGTCGGTGTTGTTGGCCAACAGTCCGTTCACCTCACGCTCAGTAAAAGTGATGCTGCGGTCGGCGCCTTGTTCACTGTATCGCTCCGGTTCAAGCGGCGCTTCGGGGTCATCGTTGTTGGCCTTCTTTGAACCGGCTGCTGCCGCGGCAATGCCAAAACCCTCGAATCGATCGAGTTTCTCGGTCAATACCTGATGCTCTTTACTATTTAACGTAACTGGCTTGAAATCGGACGGAAAAATATAACTGCGTATCACCCACACCGTCGCCACCACCGCGATCACCATCGCGAGCAGCACGAAGCCCAGGACATGCCACCCGCTGAAATGCCGGGGCTTGGTAGCGCTATTGGCAATCTCTGAAGTCATCGCTGTAATACTGGGTTAATTGTTGGCCATAGTCAAAGCGCGCGTTCGCGCTCTTGTTTCTGTAACGCGAGCTCACGGCGCAGAATATAGATGCCGCTCGCAATTACTATGCTCACGCCGAGCCAGGTTGCGAGCGTCGGCAGATCTGACCAGAAGATATATCCGAATAACAGAGCCCAAATAAAATAGCTATAGTCGAATGGCGCAACGATGCTGACTGGCGCCACCCGATACGCCTGAGTCAAACAATAGAATCCGACCGATGCCACGAATCCCACTAGAATCATCAATGCCATGTCGTCCATATCCGGTAATATCCACGGACGCGTCAAAAAAGCGTAACTCGGATTCGTACCCACCGGCAGATCAAGCGCATGAATGAGTGAGCTGCCGAGCGCACTTAATACCGCGAACACGACAACGGTATAAAACGACATCGTCCAACTCGACTCGGTGGCACCGACACGTCGCGTCATGATGATCGATAATCCGTACGTCAACCCCGCCGTTAATGCCAATAACGACGCTGGATGAAGTATCCTACCGCTGGGACCCACCATAATCAGTACCCCGCTAAAACCCACCAATACGGCAACCCAACGGCGAAGACCGACGTACTCACCCAGCACAGGCCCCGACAAAGCCGTAACGAATAACGGCGCGGCAAATACGATTGATACCACGTCGACGAGCGGAAGTGCCGCCACTGCCAAGTAATACGACGTATACGAGATAAACAGCAGTACACCGCGCAACAACAACACCGGTAGCTGCCACGTGATGAGCCCACGCGATCCAAGTGTGATGTACAACACCATTGTCGTCGGCACGAGCGCCACGAGCGACCGCGTAAATACGATTTGAAACGCCGAATACTCGTCGCTGAGTAGTTTGATCACAACGTCCTGCACGGCGAATACGGCCAGTCCGACAATATTTAGCGCGATGCCTAGTAACGGCCGATCAACGGATGACGCCACGTTCCCTCGTCGATTTTGAGTACACCGGTTATGCGGTCCGCGGTTACGCGGTTGCGGTCAAGATACTGTAGATGCAGGGATAGCGGGCAAACACCAAGGTCATCGAAATCTGCCTACCTATGGGCCGCCCTCACAGGCCGGGCCGATATACCATTAACACGAATAGGCCCAACACCGCACAAAACGCGGGGATGCCGAGCCTAATCCACACTCGAAACCACCTATAGAACGTCTGCGGCAACTCAACGCTATCGGCATTTTGAATTACGATTTGCTTCATCCGATACTGAATCGCCACCACCGGCAGCCAACAAGCCCCCGCCAGCAAATAAAGGCTCGCCACCGCATAAAACCACGGCGTATCGAACCCGTAGCCAAGATACCGCATCAGCAATACTCCGGTGAGCGGTT
>JAOTWM010000335.1 GCA_029862885.1 Gammaproteobacteria bacterium | reverse complement strand
GAGGCATGACTCATCGCCTCATCAACAGGCCGGATATACGGACGCAACCTGATTCCCTGTCATCGCCAACATGTGAACTTGCCGAACGGGAGGAGACCATATACGGTTAGAGCAACCGCCGATAACCGGCGAAGAATGCATGGCGCACTTCGATGTTATAACGCCGGATTTCGCGTTGCTCCATCCGGCCTACGTGTCTTACGTGGGTCGGTAGCTCGCTAACTTCCAGCAACGCCAAGCCGTTGCTCCCGCGCACAGGCGACGGTTTCGGTGCGGTTGGGGGTATGGGTCTTGCTCAAGATGGAACGCACATGGGTCGCGACCGTTGCGAGGCTGCGGTTGAGCTGTGCGGCAATCGCCCCGAGAGCTACCAAGACTACGAACGTAAGTAGGAAGCGCCGTTTACATCGACGATGCAACCGGTCATAAATTCCGGTGCTTCAAGGGCAAGAAACCCAATGGTTTTTGCGACTTCATCGGGTTGGGCGACGCGGCCGATGCTGCTTTGGTTTCTAATGCTGTCGCCTTCTTTTGAGGCGAGAATCGCTTCCGCCATCTCGGTCTCCACGAACCCCGGCGCCACGGTATAGACGAATACGCCACTGGGCCCTAAGGCCTGGGCCAGGGATTGTCCCATGGCGTTCAATCCGGCTTTCGACGCGCCGTACCATGGCATTAAGGGTTCACCGCGAAAGGCGCCGCGTGAAGAGACATTTACAATTCTGCCGCCTCCTCGGGCTATCATTTTTTTAGCCGCACAAAAACTTAAATTGCCCGGCCCAGTGAGATTGGTATCAATTATCCGTCGCCAGGATTCCTGCCACGTTGCGTAGTCAATATCTTCGATTCGGTGGCGTTGGGATATACCGGCATTGTTAACCAGGGTATCCAGACCGTCAAAATCGTCATCGACCTGATCGATTAACCGATTCACGGATTCCGGATCGACGATGTCGCATTGATAAAGCCGGTGGCCATTTCCCGGTAATGCATCCACTGTTGCCTCCGCGCGCCCACGATTGTTGTTATAGTGAATTCCTATTCGGGCGCCTCTATTGGCACATTCGATCGCCGCAGCGCGTCCAATACCGCCCGATGCGCCGGTGATTAAGATGGAAGCTCTAGAAGACATAACGTTAGCACCTGATTTAAGTGGAGTAATAATCTGGCAGTATATCTATGAAACTGGTGTGGACCCGGGACAATCAAGAAGATTTCGTCACTTTTGAATAGTAGTTTGCTGGGCGTTCAAAATTGTTGCGACGTCCTACACGGCGAGTTGTTGCTGAGTCACACAATGAATCGTGCCGCCCTCGGCCGTGAGCGCGACGGCTGGTATGGGCACAACTTCCCGATTTGGGAAACAACTGACCAATACATCTTGGGCTTTCACGTCATTGACATTGCCAAATGCAGGGACTAACACCAGGTTGTTGGTGACAAGAAAATTTGCATAAGAAGCGTCGGTAAAGCGACTGACTGAATCTAATATTGCATCGTGACGATCACCGATGGTGTAGACGCCACCGTCGGGTAATTGAAGTGGGATCAATGTAAGCGGCTCGCCGTCTTCATCGGTCGCTGCTTTTAGTTCCTCGAAGTGTTTGATCAAAAACGGATACCGCGGGTCATTTTGATCATCGGTCCATGAATACAGAATTTTATTTTTACCCACAAAGCGAGCAGCGATATCGATATGGTAATCGGTGCTGTCTCCGAGTTCCTTTTCGCATATCTCAGCCGGTGCTCCGGAGAGCCAGATGTAGTTCGATATGCCCAGATATTCGCACACGGCATCTTCTATTCGATCCTGGCCTATACCAGGATTACGGTTGTCATTGATAATCGAGCTTCGTGTAGCCATAAAACTACCCGTGCCATTGACTTCGATCGCACCGCCTTCGGTAACTATCGGTGCGTCGAATACCGGTACATCTGCAATTGCGGCAACGGTCTTCGCAATATGTCGTTCGGCTTCGGCATAGGCGGGGTAGGAGCCCCAGCCGTTAAAATTCCAATCTGTCACGGCTAACTCACCCTTATCATTGACGACAAATATAGGGCCGGAATCACGGTGCCAGACGTCCGCCATATCGGATATGTGAATTTCTATATGGTTTAAATCGAATCCAAAATATTCCATGGTTCCGAGGATGTGACGACGGTGCGCTCCATTCTGCGCGAGGACGCATGCCTTTGCATGACGGTGGATCTCCCAAGTCATTGCTAACCAAATATCCTCCAACTTCATCTGATAGTGCAGCGGATGTTTTGATTTTGCGTGCGGGTGGCTTTGTGGCCACTGCAGCCAAATCGCGCTGTGCTTTTCCCATTCGGCAGGCATCCGGTAGCCCGCCTGTTTTGGCGTACCCGTCGCAGTGAGGTTTGCCATGACCTACGTGGTTCCGTCCATGGTCATGATGGGTCCGTAATGTTCAGGCCGGCGATCGCGGAACAGACACCATTGATGACGGTGGTTTTCTATGGCATCCAGGTCGAATCGATGGGTGATCACGGATTGGTCGGTGCGGTTGGCTTCCTGTACTTTTTGTCCCAAATGGTCGGCGATAAATGAGGAGCCGTAGAACACAAGGCAGTCATCGCCTTGGGTGGCTTTTTCGGTGCCGATACGGTTTGAGGCGACAACCGGCATAATATTCGCCGCGGCATGTCCTTGCATTACGGTTTGCCAATGCGACACGGAGTCGTAATCGCTATCGAGCTCGGAGCCAATCGCGGTGGGGTACAGCAAGATTTCCGCGCCCAATAAAGCCGTGCAACGGGCGGCCTCGGGGAACCATTGATCCCAACAGATTGCCAAACCCACTTTGCCGTATTCGGTCTGCCAGACCTTGAATCCGGTGTCGCCCGGCGAAAAATACTGCTTCTCCTGGTAACCGATGTCGTTAGGAATATGTGTTTTTCGGTATCGTCCCAATATCGAGCCGTCTGTGTCGATCATTGCCACCGAATTGAAATAAACGTTACCGGATCGCTCAAACCAACTTACCGGCAACACGACCTTCAATTCTTTGGCGAGCGCAGCGAATCGCTTGATGGTGGCGTTCTCCTCATAGGGCGTCGCAAGTTGCAGGTGCTTGGGATTTTGTTCAATGCAGAAATAGGGTGTCTGGAATAACTCCTGCAACAAGATGATCTGTCCGCCTTGCGCCGTCGCCTCACGCACTAACTGCTCAGCGCGGTCGATATTGCTTTCAATATTCCAGTCGCATGCCATCTGGGTCGCTGCAACCGTAACCAGTTTGCTCATCGGTCACCTCATGTCTGTTAAAAATGTTAGCGGCGGTGGAATTCTTGTCGCTCCTGAGTATCCTCGCACTATTCTGAATCCAGGCGTTAACGATTGTTGCCGGCTAATCGGGCAGCAGTATGTTGAACCGTTCCCGTATCTTGCGATCGATACCAGGGTCAAGATATTCCGGGAAGTGGCTGCCTAGAATTTCGCGGACGCGCTGGTTAGCGCGCTCCCAAATTTCCGTTGCACCTTGTTCCTCCCAGGTCACGGGCGGGCTTCGGTCCGCGAGCGTTGGATAAAAATGATCGCGCTGCATTGCACTTATGGTATGCGCACTGCCGAGAAAGTGCCCGTCTCCGGTGATCGCTTCGCGGATCGCTTCGAAACCCAGCGTATCCTCGTTGACCTCGACGCCGCGAAGCACCCGATACACATGGGCGAGCATCTCATCGTCAAGCACAAATGCTTCGAACGAAGCGCCGAGTAAACTCGCCATCATCCCTGACGATTCGTAAATCATGTTGCCACCGGCCAGCCCGGTGGCGAGCGACGAAATGGCTTTTTCCATGCCCATCTGTGCGTCCACTGCTTTCGCATCGGCCATGCTGCAGGCGATGCCGGACGGCAACCCGAGCCAGTTTGAAAGTTGCGCGGAGGCGGCGTTGAGCAGGGTAATCTCGCCGCCACCGCCGGCGAAAGCGCCGCTGCGTAAGTCAATCACCAACGGCCAGTTGGAGAATATCATCGGGTAGCCGGGCATAAACACATTGACCATGATCAGCGCGGCCAGGGTTTCGGCCAGGGTCAATGCCAGCATTCCCGCTATTGTCGCGGGCGATGTGGCGCCGGACTGGGCCGCTACGATGTTGTTGATGGGAACGCCACGCCGGATGCAGGCGAGTGCGACCTCTACCGCTTCTTCACCGTAACGCAGTGGGGAGATGACAGGGCTGATGTGCGCCTTGCAGAACGACCGTTCGCGAAATTTCCCTTCGCCGCCCAATGCTTGATCGAACATATTGACGATCGGATCGACATGGGCGGCGACGGTGAAGCTGGTGCCGACCGGTTTGGCGGTACCACACAGCAATGCGTAGGCAGTATTCACGTCGAGGTCGAAATTGTCGTGTACGTCGGTGGCGACGCAGCAACGAGTAAACCAGCTCACGTTGTGCAGCGTATCGATCAGACGCGCGAAGTCGTATAGATCCTTTAGCGTAGAGGAACGATAGCGCCGGGTATCGAGGTCGAGCGTTTGCACCGCCGCGCCGCCAGTGCCGAAATACACTTTATCGCCGCCGAGTTCGAAATCGTGTCGCGGATCGCGCCCATAAAATACGAACTTCTTGCAGGCCTTGTTAACGATATCCTCGACCATACTGCGGGGAAAGCAGAGTCGTCCGAGGTCGTTGCTGTTTGCACCGCATTCGACGGCGCGCTCGACAAGGATCGCGGGTGCTTCGCCCATACCCAGTTCTTCTAAAATGCGGATCGCGGTGTCATAGATCGCGCTGATTTCGTTGTCGGATAGCGGCTTGTATTGCCCGCCGATCTGACCCGGTGGGCACGGGTCGACAGCGAGTGGTTGTGCGCGTAGCGCGTGCATGGCCTCGCGACCGCCTTTTTTGTTGCGGTGGCGCCCGCGTTTCTTGGGCTTCGCGGGTTTATCGCCGGTCATAGGTAGCGCGTTCAGGCCGCAACCAGCCGGTTTTCGGGATCGTACTGGCACGGTTCGACGACCGTTGCACCGTACCGCTTGCCGAGAATACCGACCTCGAGCGGGGTTCCGATGCTGGTGTGTTCTGGGCTGACGAATCCAAACGCAATATTGCGTTTTATTCGATGACCGTAACCGCCTGAGGTGACCGAACCAGCCTGCTTGCCGTCGGCATAAATCGGATCGCCACCGTGCGCGGGGGCGATATCACAATCGACGTTCATTGCGACGAAGAGTCTAATATGTCCGCGCGCGAGCTGTTCGAGTAGTTTTTGTTTGCCAATGAAATCGGGTTTGTCGAGCTTCACGAATCGATCGAGTCCCGATTCGATGGGGTTGTGTTCGTAGATGAGATCCGCTTTCCAGTGCCGGTAGCCCTTCTCGAGGCCCATCGACTCCGTGGCGTACAGGCCAAAATAAGTCAGGCCGAATTCCGCGCCTGCCGCATGGAGAAGGGCCCACGCAAGAAAAAGCTGTTCGTTCGGCACATGCAGTTCGTAGGCAAGCTCTCCGGAAAAGCTCAGGTTCATCGCCACGACTTCGGCGTGCCCGATGTACATAGACTTAGCGCGCAGCCACGGGAACGCTTCGCGCGACCAATCGCATCGCGGCGATACGGATTGCAGTAACTCGCGCGAACGCGGTCCGGCGATAACGAGCACGGTATGACTCGCCATCATCTCGGTGAGCGTAACGCCACTGGGCATATGTTTCCTGAGCCAATCGCGGTCGTGCCACTCGGATGCGGCTGCGGACCCGTACCAGTAG
>JAOTWM010000023.1 GCA_029862885.1 Gammaproteobacteria bacterium | reverse complement strand
AATGAGCGAGAGCAAGGACGCGGTAGCGTTGCTTGCGTTTCGCAAAGCTTCCGCTCCTGCTCACGCCCCTCACCTACATCCATGTAGGCGACACGGAGATTGATTATTTTGGACCCAAATGGATCGTTCATGACGTTTGCAGAGGTTCCTTAATTATGCACTGCTAAGAATCGGCGATCCGCTAGCCCACAACATGCATGCCATGATCGCATCCGAATACATAGTGGCAGATGGGTATGGTGTCGTGAAACGTGCACGCCGCCGCAAAGAACAAGAGCACAAAGGCGAGTGAGAAAATGATGGGTCTGTGATTTCTCTCTAGCGAGCTGTTGAAAGTATCCATAGTATTCCGGCCTATGTGACTTAGGCCGCCTCATTGACGTAATTGATGGTGGTCGCGATGAGTGGCGGTATCGATTGGGGGGGAGGTTTGACCATCTCCGTCAAATTTCTGTCCACCGCAGTGCCCCAGAGATCCCGCTCGTCTTGGTGAGCCAACGACCCATCGACAACAACCTAGAATTGCCTCATTTTGTCGAAGTCGGGTTTGCCCTTCGCGCCACAACACTGCTGTATCATCGGCGTTCACCTCCAGACGCAAACTACTCCTATTTTTTATGCTACACGCATGACAACGGGGGACGATGACCTGAATCAATACACGGCGAAAGTATCTTTGAAAAAACCAACTAGAAGAGACGTAGCACAGTTCCTGACGAAGTAGTCATTGTCAAACTGGCCTACAAAAACGGAACGAATTTATGAAATCCAAGAATTTCCAGACAGTATTCAAGGGCAATTGCATGTCTATCTCGGATTAGCGCGGATTGGTATTCCATACCGATACGCTGGGTTCCGCGTTTTTAATCCAGCAGGGTCCGATGCAACTAATTCCGGCACGAAACCGGTGTTCGTCACGCGTCGCGTAACCCGCTGCTATAGCCTGGCGCGACTCTATGGTCTATAGCATGTGCGCAGTAGCACAGGCGTAAATACGAGCGTTAAGATCATAAGTCCGTCACACGAATGGGGAGCCGCGTTCGGCGGATGATGGCCATCGCCCGGTATGGCGACTACTTAACGTCGTCTCGACTTGTTAGGATAGAGGTTTCCAATGGCCAAGGTGCTGGACGTGACGTCCAAAGCTCCAGAAGTAAGTGGGCTCACCGACGATGTCGGAACGAAAACGGTAGCCAAAGGTCTTGCCTTTGGCGCGTTGGCGTTGGTGATCGTCTCAGCGGTAATCGGCTTTTCGGTGATCTGGGGAGGAGAACTCTCGATACAGCAGTTCGTCGATACCCTCCGGTCCTGGGGGTTGTGGGGCGTCATTGGCTCTGTCGGGCTGATGATGATCCATTCATTTATCCCGTTTCCCGCGGAACTCCTCGCTTGCGCCAACGGCATGGTCTACGGACCCGTGTGGGGCACGGTGATCACGTGGATCGGTGCGATGCTGGGTGCCGTAATTGCGTTTGGACTCGCGCGCCGGCTCGGCCGTCCTTTCGTCGAGCGCATGGTCGCACAACGCGATTGGCACGTCTTAGACGATTGGGCCGCGACGAAGGGTTGGCGGGTCGTTTTGATCGCCCGTTTTGTCCCGGTCATCGCCTTCAACCTGATCAACTATGCCGCCGGCCTCACCCGCCTTACTTGGTGGCAGTTCCTGTGGACGACCGGGGTTGGTATTTTGCCACTCACTGTGTTGATGGTGGTGCTGGGCGACAACATAGAGAGCCTTGGATGGGAATCCTGGGCTCTGTTGTTAATCACCGCTTTGTTATTGTGGTTCGTGTTGCGTCGCAGGCTTAAGCACCATACGAGAGTGCGCGCGTCAGGCGACAGCCGCTAAACTGCACCGATCGATTCACGTCGGGCTCGGCTCCGGCACGAGCGCTCGATGAGTTTCTGCCGCATCTTGCAATCCACGAGCCGTGGCGGTGCTACCTCCAGTGCCGAAAGGTTCTGGCGGAATTGGTCGTTGCTTGATCGACATCATTGAGACTAAAGCGATACAGGTAAATAGTCGATATTTTGCGATCGGGGCGCTGCGATGGGGTCCCAAATGAAGGGCGCTGCGACTGTCATTATGCCGGTGGCCGCGACGGTTTATTTTCAGGTTTTTGCCACCGAGTACATCTAGCTGACATGAAGAAATTTGCGGGTCTAACGCCATCGGTATTACTCGCGCTGGGAGTGATCCTGGTGGCGGCCGTTTGGCTGATTTCAGGACAGTTTAAACCCACCCCGACACCGGCCGAAAACGATGCCCGGGCGATACCGCGAGACACTATAACCAAAGTGCGGGTTCGCTCCCTGACGCCGCGCCAGATTCGTCAGGAAATCATCATTAACGGTCGCACGGAGCCGGCTCGAGCCGTCACGCTGCGCGCCGAAATTGAAGGGCGGGCAACGTTTCTCGGCGCGGAAGAGGGCTCGGAGATTAAAGAAGGGGACATCATCGCGCGACTGGACATGCGCGACTTGCAGGCGCAACTTGAGGAGGCGAAAGCGATGCTGCGACAACGCCAGACCGAGTACGAGGGGGCCGAGGAATTGAAACGCAAGGACCTGCAATCCGCGATTCACCTGGAACGTGCGAAAGCGTCGCTCGCTTCGGCAAAGGCCGCGGTAAAACGCATCGAAGTAGCCGTCAGCAATACGATTGTGCGCGCCCCGTTCAATGGTGTGTTAGACCATCGACCGATCGAAATCGGCACCTATGTGAAGTCGGGCGACATTGTGGCGCGTATTCTCGAGCAGAACCCGATCCTTGCGGTCGGATCGGTGACGCAACTCGAACGCGGTCGATTGGTCCTGGGCGATCAAGGTCTTGCGCGGTTGATAACGGGGCAGGTGGCCGACGGAAAGATCCGTTACATCGCTTCCGAGGCGGAAGAAGCGACGCGCACTTTCCGCGTGGAGCTCGAATTGGCGAATCCCGACCGGGCTTTGGTGGCGGGGATAACCACTGAAATCGGCATCCCGGTGCGCACTGTTACCGCTTACCAGATCTCCCCAGCGCTATTGTCCCTGAGCAGCACGGACGAACTTGGCATAAAGGGGGTCGACGCCGACGACATCGTGCAGTTCTACCCGGTCCGGATTATTCGGTCGACCGCCGACAGCCTCTGGATCTCCGGGATTCCCAAAGACGTACGCATAATCACGGTAGGGCAGGGATTTGTACGGCCCGGTGAGCGGGTCAGGCCTGTCGCCGAAGAAGCGGTGGCAGGAGTTGTCGGTGCCCCCGAGGCCGACACCGCCCAATGAATGCATTAATCGATGCGGTATTGAACCGCACCCGGCCGGTGCTGCTGGTTCTCAGTCTGATTTTGGTCGCCGGCTCGGTCGCCTACGTGACCATCCCCAAAGAATCGGATCCCGATGTCGCGATTCCGATCATCTACGTCTCCATCCACCATGAAGGTATCTCGCCCGAGGATGCGGAACGGCTGTTGGTGCGTCCCATGGAGAAGGAACTGCGTTCCATCGAAGGCCTTAAGGATATCCGCTCGACAGCGGTCGAGGGTGATGCCTCGATCATTCTCGAATTCGAAGCCGGTTTCGACAGCGACGAGGCCCTTAACGATGTGCGCGAAAAGGTGGACGTGGCCAAGGTCGAGTTGCCCGCGGACAGCGACGAACCGTCGGTGAATGAGGTCAACGTAGCGCTATTCCCGGTGTTGGTGGTGACCCTTTACGGCGACATTTCGGAACGCGTGCTGGTGTCCAAGGCGCGGGATCTGCGTGACAAGCTCGAAGCGCTTCCGGGGGTACTCGAAGTTGATATCGCCGGCGACCGTGAGGATCTCATCGAGGTTATCGTCGATCCCGCACGCATTGAACATTATAACCAGTCCCAGGACGAACTCTACCAGTTGATATCACGCAACAACGAACTGGTTGCGGCGGGCGCGATGGATACCGGACACGGTCGTTTCTCGGTCAAGATTCCGGGCCTGTTCGAGAGCGTTGAGGACGTGCTCCAGCTACCGATAAAAGTGAGTGGCGACACCGTCGTTACTTTTGCCCACGTCGCGACGGCGAATCGTGTGTTTAAAGATCCGACCGGTTATGCCCGAGTCAACGGCCAACCCGCGGTTGCGCTCGAGGTGTCCAAACGCATCGGCGTCAACATCATCGACACCATCGCCGACGTTCGCAATCTGGTCGAACTGGAGAGGACCGAATGGCCCAGTGGGCTTAACGTGGCCTATTCCCAAGATAAGTCGGAGGACATCCGCAGTATGCTGCGCGATTTGCAGAACAACGTAATCGCCGCGGTACTGCTGGTGATGATGGTCGTGCTCGCTGCGTTGGGCTTACGCACTTCGGGGCTGGTAGGCATAGCGATACCGGGCTCATTCCTGACCGGAATTTTGGTGCTGGCCATTGCCGGTTTAACCGTCAATATCGTCGTGCTGTTCTCTCTGATCATGGCCGTCGGCATGCTGGTGGACGGCGCGATCGTGGTAGTGGAGCTGGCGGACCGCAGAATGGCGGAAGGGATGAACCCGCCGGATGCTTATGCGGCGGCCAGCAAGCGTATGGCGTGGCCTATCATCGCGGCCACGGCGACCACTCTTGCCGTTTTCATGCCGTTGCTGTTCTGGCCGGGAATTGTTGGCGAGTTCATGAAATATCTGCCGATCACGCTCATCGCAACGTTGACCGCCTCGCTGTTTATGGCGCTTATATTTGTGCCTGCGCTGGGCTCATTGATTGGCCGTCACGCCGCCGACAGCGGGGAACGTTCGGCCGCATTGGTGGCTGCGGAATCGGGAGATCTATCGGAGATTAAGGGCTTGACCGGTGCCTATCTCTCAGTACTCAAAAAGTCGCTACACCACCCCGGTATGGTCGGTTTGGGCGCGATCGGCGTGTTGGTTTTGGTTTTTGTGTTATACGCACAATTTGGCCGGGGCGTAGAGTTTTTTCCGGATGTCGAGCCGGAAAACGCAGTGCTCAACATACGCGCCCGGGGCAACCTTTCGATAGTGGAACGCGATGCACTGGTGCGGTCGGTCGAGTCGCGTATCCTCGACATGGAGGAGTTTGCCACGATCTACGCACGCAGCGGTTCCGGTTTTCGGGCCGAAGTCACGGAAGATGTGATCGGCATCATTCAGCTCGAATTCACCGACTGGCAACAACGCCGTCCTGCGGCCCAAATCTTAGCCGACGTGAAGCGGCGAACCGAAGACCTCGCTGGAATCCAAATCGAGGCGCAGAAGGAAGAATCGGGTCCGCCCGTGGGGAAACCCATCCAGATTCAGCTGAGCTCGCGGTTTCCGGAGCTGCTTGACCCGGCGGTGGTGCGTGTGCGCGAAGGACTGAGGGAGATCGGCGGATTTACCGACGTCACCGACAGTCGCCCCATTCCGGGAATAGAGTGGCACATCAACGTGGACCGAGCCGAAGCGAGTCGTTTCGGCGCCGACATCCTGACCGTTGGCAGTGTCGTACAACTCGTCACCAACGGCATTATGGTCGGCTCCTACCGTCCCAACGATACCGACGATGAGGTGGATATCCGCATTCGCTATCCCCGCACGGAGCGCAGCATCGATCAGTTGAGCCGTCTGCGAATTCCCACTCCACAAGGGGCGGTGCCAATCAGTAACTTCGTTACGCACGTGGTGTCGCCACGAGTGGGATCGATAAAACGCAGTGAAGGCCGCCGCGTATTTACCGTCGAGGCCGATCTGCCGGAAGGCGTACTCGCCGCGGACAAAGTGCACGAGATCCGCGACTGGTTGGACAATGCGGAGTTAGATCCACGCCTCGAACTCGAATTCAAAGGCGAGGACGAGGAGCAGCGCGAGGCAGAAGCGTTTCTCATCAAAGCGTTTGGCGTCGCTCTGTTTGTCATGGCCATTATCCTGGTGACCCAGTTCAATAGTTTTTATCAGGCGTTACTTATCTTGAGCGCAGTGGTGCTCTCGACCATAGGAGTGCTTCTCGGATTGCTCATTACCGATCAACCCTTCGGTATCGTCATGAGTGGCGTCGGCGTTATTGCGTTGGCCGGAATTGTCGTCAACAACAATATTGTGTTGATCGATACTTTCAATATTCAGCATCGAAAGGGCATGGACACAATCGAGGCGATACTGCGCACCGGTGCATTACGCTTGCGACCGGTGTTGTTGACCACCGTCACCACCATACTCGGTTTGATGCCCATGGTGTTGGGAGTCAGCCTCGATCTCATCGGCCGCGAGATCAGTATCGGCGGGCCCTCGACACAGTGGTGGACACAGCTCGCAACCGCCATTGCGGGCGGACTTGCCTTCGCCACGCTGTTGACCCTGGTGCTTACTCCGTGCCTGTTGCTACTGGGCGATCGTATGGGTCGCAAAGATAAGGCACCAAGCACGGCCGCCACGCTGCCGGCGAACGCTTAGGGGACGTAGCACAGTTTCCGAGGAACGACAGTCTGGGATTCATTTGCAAACATACCTGCATATGCGACTGATGTGGAAATGCTTGAGCGACTCGCGGGTACGCAAGCAGAAGACGCACTGCGCGCGCCATATGTGCTTGGCGATCAGCAGGCTCTGACCACATTGTTTGCCGAGGCCGGTGTATCTGCGGCTGAGATCACAACACGCTCCAGTCGGGCACAGTTTCCCAGCATTTCCGTGATGGTCGAGGCCGACTTAAGGAGGTGGTTGCCAGTAATGGGTGTGGTACTAACTGAGGAATAAATTGGCCGCATTATGCAAGAAGCAGAGGATGTTCTCAGGGTCTACGTAACTGCTGAAGGTCGAATGGTTTTCAAATCGTCGGCGCATCTCGTTAGTGTGGTAAAGGAGTAGCAGTCATTGTCCAATCTGATATAACGATGGGTTGTACTCGCATCAAAAAGCGTCGCTTCGCTATGTTTTTTGATGTCAGTGAACCCTAGCGTTAAGTGTGCCGAAGCAGTCATGTTGTTTTCAGCATATTTACTTTCAACGATGGATTTGAGAAATGGCTTCAAATGTTCAAGCGTACTAAAGAGAAATTCGCAAGCGTATTTCTTGGCGATCTTGTTCAAGACTGGGGGACTGTCTTTCGAAAAGATAACTTTTTTGAAGAAACCATCGATATTGCTTTATATCGTAAGAAAGAGCATTGGGTCGTGTGGTTGGTGTATAAATATAAGAGCGTAATAAGTTACAACAAATACGGCTTCGGAATTCCTGTTTGGGACTTAGAACAGTTTGCTACGATGCTTCAAAGTCAACATGAGTTACTACGCAACATGTGTGTCCATAAGCGTTACGTCACCGCTACTCGCCGCGACAGACTTCCTTTTTTTCACCGACTGATAATTCGGGCAATCCACGGCCTCAAGGCAAGCAAATTACTCCTCGATCATAAAGACCCTGTAAATAAAAATACAGAGTATCGATTCTACGGTTACATTACGCGCAAATCGGCAATTAAGATCTTCATACAGTCCGATATTGATATCTCCAAGGCTCACGGGCATATCATCTCGGGCGAAGGATTGATCGCAGCTCTCTGCGCTCTTTCGCAGTTCTTAGAAGGTCAGAAAAATGCTTAACAAGTCAATCGGTAAAGGCCGGCGCGTCGCCCCCGACCTTCGAAACGCCGCGCGTGTTTAGGCCTGTTATTGGCGCGCCAATTTTATGCATAAGTTTCCCGGAGAATGCCTCAATATGTAGGAATCAGCGCGCTCGTTGTATTTGTTACAATAGGCGTCACGTTGTCGTGGTGCAGACGGAAAGGAATCAATGACGGTAATTGGAAAACTACGGGCCCTGTTGATTACTTCTTGGTGCCAGCCACGTTATTTCTTAGTGCGGGTTCGCTTTTTTTTTTGGAGCGGAGTAACGATCTGATAATACACTTCACAAACACATTGGGTTGTTGTAGAGCGATCAGCACATAACGGCGCAATTATCTACGCGCCTGCGGCACCGGGTGCTCATTTATCGGATCGGTTATTGCGGCATTAGATTTGCATGCAGACCCCAATATAAAACCAAAATCACAAGATCGGATTCTAAAGTTAGTGGAGAAACGTATTGATTGCTCGCAAACCAAAGAAGTATGAGGCGATTGCCCCCGGAACGGGATTTACTTAAACTCGAATTGTTTCAAGACCTTCGCACCAAGTCATATCGCAGTTCAGAGCATGCTGTCTCAAATAGTCGATCTCACTAACCATCCGTTGCAGGACGAGAGCTTCCGTCGTGCCTGCAACAGGACACTGCGCGAAGAAGGTGTGCTGGTGCTGCACAATTTCCTACAAAAAGCGGCAGTGGATTCAGTCCGCCGCGAAGGGCAAGACAATCAACATCTCGCCTTTTACACGGCCAATCATCACAACATTTATCTTGCTCCACCCGATCCGGAGTTTCCCACCGATCACCCACGCAATCGCGAGGTCATCTCATCAAAAGGATGCATTACCACAAATCAAATTCCTGACGATTCCGCAGTCAGTATACTGTACAACGCTCCAGAGTTCCGTGAATTTCTCTGTGTAGTGCTGAATGAAAAAGAGCTGTATGAATATGCCGATGGATTATCGTCCATTAATCTCCATTATGCTGATGCCGGACAGGAACTGGGTTGGCACTTCGACAATTCTTCATTTGCGATTACTCTGATGATCCAGAATCCGGAAAGTGGCGGTGAATTCGAATATGTAAGAGACGTACGCGATGCCGATGCAGGCGAGATGAACTATGACCTGACTGGAAGAATTCTTGATGGAGACGTTGCAGTCAACAGACTGTCGATGAACGCTGGCGCACTGGTGTTGTTTCGCGGCCGTAACTCGATGCACCGGGTCACCCCTGTCGAAGGAGAGCGGACGCGCATTCTAGTGGTGCTAGCTTATAATTCGGCTCCTGGTATTTCACTGTCTGAGTCGGCACGGATGACCTTCTATGGTCGTCTTTGATACCAAGGTCTTCGCTGTCCCGTAAACGTACGGCAAGAATTGAGGACGGATCGCTCAGAAGTTAGCACGCTAACAGAGGAAATTACCGTGCCAAGTTATGAATTGTCGCAGCTGAATATCGCGTTGATGGTGGCGCCGATCGACTCACCTATTCTCGAAGATTTTGTCGAGAATCTAGATCAAATCAACGCACTAGCGGAACAATCGCCTGGTTACGTATGGCGGCTTCAAACAGATGACGGTAACGCTACCGCTGTTCGCCCCTCCGGTGACGAGTATCTGGTAAATCTATCTGTCTGCAAAGACATCGAGTCACTACATAACTTCGTTTATGAATCAGCTCATATAGAAATTATGCGCCGTCGAAAGGAATGATTTGAGCATATGCGCGAAGCCTATGCGGATCTGTGGTGGGTTCCCGTAGGTCATCGCCCTTCCGTCGCCGAAGCAAAAGCTAAACTAGAACGGTTGAGAGCGGAAGGTTCATCCCCAGATGCATTCACATTCAAGAAACCATTTCCTGAGCCCGTGAGTGCAGAACCAGACTCGTTTTCTAGTTTTGATGGCACGTGCCCCACAACCTGACACAAGTGAGCCGCCACCAAGTCGAGTGCGACAGTTAGCGGTTAGGAATAGTTTTGAAACTATGATAATAGGAGACGTAGTGAACTTTTCCCGAGTCAGTAACGGATGAGCTCAATATTCAAAGCAGAGGATGCCGATTTATGAGTGCTTGAACATCCCTTTGGGCTCGTGAGCTATCTTCGGGGTAGAAGGCAATCGGGTCTTTGAGTTCCAGATCTGCTCCCACTAAACCTGCGGCAACGGCATAGGCGCAAAGCGGAGCATACGTCGCGTTGTATCCGCCTTCCTGGGTCATTACTAGTTTTCCGCCGCAGACTTCATTAGCAAGCTCCCGCAGCGTACTGGCCATTGTATAAAATCCCGCCATCGTTACCATCTGTCTTCCATTGGGGTCGAACTGATTGGCGTCCTGGCCATTGGCGAGAATGATTAAATCTGGATTGAATTCTCTTACTTTGGGTACGACACATCGTTCAAACACCGCCGTGTAACATTGGTCGCCCGATCCGAAGGGCAACGGCAGGTTGATATTGAAACCCTCGCCGGCCGCTTCGCCAATTTCGTCTACGTTGCCGGATTCAGGGTGGGACGCTCCCCACGAACCGTGATCCATGTGCATTGAGACAGTGAGGATATCGTCTCGATGATAAAGCCCGGCCTGGGTGCCGTTTCCATGGTGGACATCCCAATCAATAATGGCAATCTTTTTATAACCCTGCGCAATGGCTTCCAGGGCCGCTAACCCGATGCCGTTCAGAAAGCAGTAACCGTCAGCCATGTTCGGCTGCGCATGGTGGTTGGGAGGGCGGCACATAGCATAGCCCATTGAGCCTTCGTCATTGAGCACATACCTGAGTGCTGATAATACCGCTCCGGCAGCCAGTCTTGCTGTCTCCAGACCAGCTGCGGGCAAGTAGGTAGATGCGGAAAGATATTTCCCCTTTTTGTCAGATTCTTTGAGCCGTTGAAGATAGTCCGTCGTATGAAATGTTAGTAATTCATTGTCGGTTGCACTGACTGGCGTTCCCCAGCTTAGTCGCTGCGACAACGGACCTCTTCTCAGCACCGACACGGTATTAATAATTCGATCGGGTCCTTCAGGCTGCTCGATTTGCTTTTCAAGCAACGGCGATGGCAGTGAATCAAACACGCCGTCGGGAATACGATGCAGCAACATTCTATCGTCATAGAAAACTTTCACTTTGCGTTGATTCGTATTTCTAACTACGCAAACAATATCTGGAGATCACGGCTGGTAGTGCAAGCAAAGTGTGCATGATCCTGCTGAAAGATTAAGGTTTCGATAGTGGCCGATAACCCCGTGCCATTTGGGGCAAAAAAGTTACATTCATGGTTGACTACGGTCATAGGCTCAAAGATATCGTCTTCTTTAGCCATAGTCAGGTCATAGATATAGGCGCCTACCCAGTCCGGCGGAAAGGCAATTCCCAGTTCATAACCACCAGACCAGTAACAGTCGTCATAAATACCGGCCTCAACATAATAATCACGCACCGCCTCAAGCAACTGTTTAACACTCAACCCAGGTTTAAGCAGGGACTGAATAATTTCAAACGCGCGGATCGATTTCTCATGCAGAATGGCGGCTTCGGCGGGAGGTTCCCCCATCCAGAAACTTCGCGCAATGTTGCAATGGTAGCGGTTAAAAACACCACACAGATCAATGTTCACCCGCTCTCCCATTCGAATTTTCCTCCGGCTAGAAAGTGGATGTAGACAATTCGATCTGAATCCAGACATAACGGGAGGAAGAATGGCGGGAAATTCGCCACCCGCCTTCGCCATTGCGGATGTAAACTCTCCAAACACTTCAAGTTCCATCGCCCCGGGCTGTATAGCCTCTTTGGCTGCGGCCATTCCGATGTCCGCAATTCCAGCGGCTGCGAGTATGCAATCCATTTCCAGCGCGGACTTTCTTCTTCTTATCTCACGAACAATATCGGTCCCATCAAGCACAGTCATTCCGGCTGCTTCAAAACCTTCACGATATTGACCGGATACCACAGGGTTCGGGCGATAATTTCTTAGTTCGAGACCGACCTTTCCCTTAAGCCAACCTTCCGATTTTAGTTCGGTGAGGATAAAGGGAATGCCATCACGGCGTGATTCAATCGGAAATATTCGGACATCCTTCGATACCGTGCCGATCGCTACCAACATCGCTTCACTGGGCGTTTCAAAATGAATGTAGTCGTCGCGATCGACATGCACCGCAATTCCACTGGTCGGTGGAAAAGCTCTACCGCTCTGGGCCTGGTACCATTCGCACTGGAAGCCACTGACATAGAACAGGCTCTCGGGCGATGTCAGGAACAGTAATTCAATTCCGGACTTCTCCATTTGCCGCCTTATTCGACTAAGTCGCCGCCCATATTCTTCTAGTGGAAAAGGTATTTCCCGGTGCTGCCAAGCAGCGTCCAAAGCCGCTTCAAAATTTGCTTTCATCACAGATTCCGGTGAGCTGCCACAGAATCGAGATTGTAAACATGTTCACGCCATATCAGCTAACAAAAGATGGAGGGACTAAAACTTCGACAGGCTACGTTCGTAGCCAAATATTTGATCGATGACGGGTGCCGACAGGTAACCGCTCGAACTCAAATGAGAGTTACTGCCTATCGACGAATTACTCCGCCCCGATCGATATTATGGCGCCGGGGCACGAATCATCATGCCCCGGCGCCAACCGATCAAAATTCAGTCAGCGGCAAAGCAATAAAATAAACCGTCCCCGCCAGTGGATTGCAACGCTTTTTGACTGCATCCACCACGCGTCGCATGGGCGGACGTCCAGGAAGTATTACCACCACCGTGTCGATCGTGATGTCCGACCTGAGCGCTGCCTTCGTCACTGCTCGTCCAGTTGCTACAAGTATGATCGATGTCATCAGGAAAATAAGCGGTGCCGTCATCCTGGCTACCAGTCAGGATATCATGTCGGTTTGGTTTATCACCCCTACCATTAACTTGTTCGCCTTTTTCGTTAAGCGCAGTCTCCAAGAGAATTGTCTTGTTATAAAGGTGAAGCTCGGTAAGATTTTCAGCAATAAGGAATCCCTTTGCGTTATACCACGGGCCGGTGCCAATTCGGCTGCGCGCGCTGACGCCGCGCTTGGTCGGCTCTTCGGTACTTAAATACGCGCGCCAATCCCGCCCTCCTGCTCCCACTGCCGTAGCCAGTTTATTGCAGTGCGCATCGGCGCCCTCCAATCCACCAAGATCTGCACCGTTACCCATGCCAACGCTGGTAATAAAAAACCCCATAGGGTTATCTTGAGCATTTGCCGACAGGCATCCAAATAACGTGCCAACCAATAATATCGTTTTGATCATAATGTGTTTCATGTTTACCTCCTCAACTGGTGAATAACTTGGCCTCATATTTTGAAAACCCGAGCCAAACAAAGCGCCATAGTGAACAAATAATATCGCATATATGTGACAGCATACGCCACCAAAAATTGAACCAGTGGATGGTCGAGACCCCACTTTTCCAGGTAGGCCAAGCAAGACAATGGATTAATGGACCGGATATGGAATCTATAAAGCACATAATGGATAAGAGGGCGGAGATGACTTGGAAATTTTCGCCTTCAATCGCTATGACAAAAAAGAAATCTGTCCCCTTCACGACTGTAGACATTTCCGAATAAGGTGCTTATTCTGGACTCTCGTAAGCCGTTAAAGAATATTTGTTGCAATTGTCGCACTTGCTGAAACTTCAGCTTGCATAAAGCCGTTGAAGTTTTTCATCAGAATTCTAGTCCTACTACCAACTCTTGGTATGTTTAATTCTGTCCGTGCGAACGGCTGGGAACATACCACAGTCCCGATAGCCGCCCTATATTCAGCATTATCGGACGAAAGTGCGGATATACGAACGCGCGCTGCCAATTCCCTGGGTTACCACCGCCGGCGCGAAGTGGTTATGCGTCTTCTGTCAATGATCGAAAGTGGCGAGCCCGTCGCCAGGGTGCGTCAGGCCGCTTTTCAATCTATGGGTCAAATTGGCGATGAGGTCGCATTAGATAGCCTCGAACGCTGCATCGCGAAGGAAAAGGAAGTATCCGTGCGCACGACATGTGCCGGCGCACTTAGCGGAATAATTTCGACGCGATCGTCACTATTGGCCATCGAAGCTTTGAGAGACCCTTCGCCTTCTGTAGTTAACCAGGCAATCGCTAGTCTTGGGAGCTTTAATTCAGAAGAAGCGCGTAAGTCCCTTGTAAAGATCATTGATGAAGGTGATCCTATATTAAGTTTGCGGGCGATAAGTGCTCTGGGTATGACTGGCAACCCTAAAGCCACGGAAGACTTGTTGCCTCTGATCGATGTTGAGGTCGACGAAAATCGGTTGATCGAAGTACTAAAAGCAGTTACTCGCCTGGGTGGTTCGACTGTATCGAATGCGGTTCGCGCGGTCTATACCTCGACCGAAAGTGATCGGGTGCGACGCTATGCGCTAATGGCCCTATCGTCGGCGCAGGATTCGGGCGCGGGACGTTACGCCGTTGATGCACTTCAAAGTGAAGATCCGCTAGTCCGTTTGCAGGCGCTGTCGATAATGCGCGAAGCAGGGGATAAACAGGGTGTGGCGCTGCTAGTTGCGGCGGGATTGAAGCAGGGAACGAATATATATGCGCGATCCCAGGAGTGGCTGGAGTCTCATCCTCATCAGGCCATTCTTGAACTCGCATTGCTCAATGAGTTCTTGCGCACGGCAATTGCAATTGACCCGGAACGCGGATTCAAGTTGTTCGCAATGGCTGCCGAATCGGTGAATGTTGCGCGGAATACACCGTCGCTTTTGCAAGTTGCTGAAGGGTTTTATCGAGCACGATGGCAGGCCTTATACGGTATAGGTTACGCCCACGACCATGACGCAGAAGGAATTTTAATAGAAGCCGTAACGGACCATGATCCAAGAATTCGTGCGGTGACAGTCAGATCCATGGGTGTATTCGGGGCCAGTCATTTTCACCCCCAGCTAGTCGGCGCCCTTGACGATAATTCCGCCGAGGTACGCTGGACCACCGCTCGTGTTTTAGGGCGGCATGCCCGTACGGAGGACGCACCTTTGTTGATGTCTTTGCTGGATGATCAGCATGCGGTGGTTCGCAAAGAAGCCGTGTTGTCCCTTGGATATCTTGGCAGTGAATTAGCTATTGATGAACTTAAGAATATGCATCAATCGGACGCCGATCCCCTGGTAAGGGAGGCGGCGTCATTTGCGTTATCGCTGATTAATTAGTTGCAAATCGCAAGCACCCGTGAAGGTCCTCCGGTACCTCGTACATGCTTGGGAGCGCCAACCACAATATTACAGTTGTCGGGGTTGGCTACCATGGTAATTTGACCCAGGTTGGCAGCGTTTTCAACGAACTTAACACCGCGCTGCAGTAGCCTTACGTGGGCATGCCAGGAGTTGGTCCATTTATCATCATCACCCACCGCACTTTGCCCGGAATCGATACCGATATTGTCGGCCACTATACCGCCAATGAGCACACCTTTTTTATCCATAATCTCGATCAACTTATCTACGGCAGCTTTGTTCATGCCGGGATGATTAAATCCATTGATATAAGGATCTTTGGCAAAATCTGTGCCGGAGAAGTAGAACCTTGACCAGCCGGAATTGATGACAATCCACACACCGTTATCAATTTTGGACTCAATGGCCGTGATGTCGTCGGCACCAACCACATTGTTGGAGCTGTTTGAAAAATCAGTGACATTAATGTCCGGACTCGGGACACCGCCATTTTTTGCTAGTTCGGTGTCGACCCGTCCAGAAATATCGATCATTACCAATTTGCCGATCAAGTCGCTGGCATCGAGTTGGTGAGCGAGTTTTCTCTCATTTGCGCGTTTGCCACCGGGTTCCAGGCTGGTTACATCATTCACGTAGTGGCCGGGTGTGTCCAGATGGGTACCGTGGTGTTCGGACAGCACTAGTGTGCCGAGGTCGAAATGGCCGTCACTGGTCGGAAAAGTGCCGAATGAAAGCACTGCCTGGCCGCCAAATGTGGGAATAGGCACTGAATCCAGATAGGGCTTGGAGAGATCCGCTTTCATCGGATCATCTTCGCTAGGAGCGAATGTCGGAATCGGGTGAGAAAGGTCGATCGTAATCATGTCTGCCGAACTCTCACTCAATGGAATCAATAGAAATGCAGCTAGCGTAAGGACATGAGCGGGATAGTTTCTCATAGTTATTTCCTCCATTTATGGGGTATGCAGATGGCTACTATAATTTGCTTGGCCAGCCTGAAAGAACGCTACTAACCATAAAAAGGAATATTGGCATTCAGAATTATCGTTGGCAAGTGCCCTGTCGCATTCAGCGCCTTTCCTCAGAATATCTTCCAACAATAGCTCATACAGCCGCTCCGAAATTGGATATTCAGTTCGTCCCTCCTAACTGGCCACCCAAACTGTAGTGCCATGAAAGAAAACAGGAGAGCGATTTATTCTTGCGGTACGAAACGATAACGGATATTCAAAAGATAAATCGACCCTCTTTGTACGCGTCTTTAACCGATTTTCGACAATCTTGTGCTCACGATGCTTTAGTAACCGGCGATTGGTTTAATCGCGTCAGGCCGGGCCACACGGAACCGAATTCCGGGCACCGCAAGTACACTTGCATTATGCTTGGGTGGCAACAACGCTGCGAGTGTTACACCTAATTGGAATTTGCCCTTTATGGGAATTCACAGAAATGGTTAAGAATTGACGTTGCGGGAGTCGAGTATTACTATGCCTCCGGAGGTGGAGGGCTGACGTCGGTTGGTTTTCTCCGTCATCGACCCTCCATTGTGAACATTACACTCGCCGGCTGTTCATTACATTTCTTCGTTATGAAGGTAATTTCACCAGCCAGCGGCAACCTCGCGAGGCACCAGTCCACGTATACAAGGAATTTGATTTATCTAAAAAACCCGGCAACTCACGGGGTTTAATGCAAAACGGGTGGGGATTCGACGATCAGAAGCCGCGTGCTTCTGAGGAGGTGACCGATGACCACCAAACAAGTTAGTGAAACCCTGGGCAACGAAATTGAGCTTTTGGATCAAATGATAAAATGTGTACAAGAGTACGATGGTAGCCATTTTACGAACCAAGGCAAATTCATCCAAAACAGCTGGGAGCGATTTCTCAACGACCGGCGCACCACGAACAGCACACTTCTGGAATCAGATGCGAATATCAAGGCAGATCTGAATTCGGAACGCATTCAAGTCGAAGCGTATATCGCCCAGACGGATCCGGATCCCAACTATTCTGAGACATGGAGGAAATTTCTCGTCTGTGAGAAAGAGATTCTCGATCATCTGATCGAACGATGTGATTAGCCGTGTCACACGGGAATGGATTAGCTTGATCCTGTCTGCCGGGAGGGGGTAATGCGGAAATGCAGAGCAGAACCTGGGAACGCCGGCTAACCGCGATTCTCATTGCGGATATATCGGCATACAGTCGTCTCATGGGAGACGACGAAGCAGAAACCCACCGGCAGATGACCGCGCAGCGAGACACGGTCATCGACCCAGAAATTACGGCCCACCACGGCCATATCGTGCACACAGCCGGGGACGGCTTATTGGTGGAGTTTCCGAGTATCGTCGGTGCTGTGGAGTGCGCCATCCGGATGCAAAGGAAGCTGACCAAACATAACCTGAACGTGCCAGAAAACCGAAGACTCTTGTGGCGTATTGGCATCAATTTTGGCGATGTGATTGTCGAACCGGATGACATTTATGGAGACGACGTTAACATCGCCGCGCGTTTAGAAAGCCTGGCTGAGCCGGGCGGCATCTGCATCTCCGAGCGGGTGTTCAGCGAGGTAAAGAACAAAATCGATATTCGTTTCGAATCTCTTGGTCAGCAGTGGCTCAAAAATATTGCTGAAGCCGTCCACGTATACCGATCGAACATGGAATTGGATTTATCGCCGCAATCGGTCGAGACAACGCGAAGTCAGTCTCCTCATTTGATTTTGGACAGACCGTCGATCGCGGTTTTGCCGTTTGCCAATCTGATGCCTAATCAAGCCAAGCAATACTTGGTTGACGGGGTAACGGAAGATCTCATCACAAATTTTTCCATGTCTCCCGAATTTTTTGTCGTCGCCCGTGCGTCGTCATTTGTGTTCAAGGAGGGCCATAACGATCTTAGTGAGATAGCGCGCAAGCTCGGAGTGCGTTACGTGTTGACCGGGAGCGTGCAGCAGGACCAGCAACGATTCCGCGTTACGGCGCAACTCATCGAAGCCGCCAGCGGTTTACAGCTCTGGGCCGGTCGGTATGATCGCGAAAACGCAGAACTCATGGACGTTCGCGATGACATCACCAATTCGATAGCGGCGACGCTCATGACCACAGCTGGACATATCGCCAAGGCGGAACTGCGCCGACAGGCAAGAAAAGTACCCGAAAGTTTCAATGAGTACGACCACTATTTGAAGGCGCGCGACCTCTTGCACCGATCGATATTGCCACCCTGGGAGGCGGGAAGGGCGTTGAGTGAGGTGGCGAAAGCGGAGTTCACCACGGCCATCGCCAAGAGCGACCCCCCCTATTGGCCACTCTACGCGGGTTTGGCATGGCAACACGCTATCGACTTTGACTTTATCTATGCGGATGCTGAAACATCGGCGCGACTCGCGTTCGAGAATGCAACAATTGCGGTTAAGCACGACCCTGAAAATCATTTAGCCCATTGGATAATGGGCTGGGCGCATCTGTTGACCCGAAGGGATTACGATCGGGCGATGTACCACTACAACCGCGCCCGTGAGCTAAATGTCGGTGACTCCCGTTTGTTGGCCGAGATGGCGCAACCGCTCATCTATACGGGGCAATATGACCGGGCCATAACCGGGTTGAAGCAGGCCATCCGCCTGAACCCTTTACATGAGCAATGGTACGATGAATTTCTGGCTTGGGCGTATGAGGAGAGCGGTCAGCCAGAAATGACTATCGATCTGCTCAACAAGTTTAGTGAACTCGAGGGGATTTGGATTTATGCCGTGTTGGCCTTAGCGTATGCGCAGACCGGACAGATCGACCTGTTTAAGGAGCAAATCGAGATCATCGATAAAATGACTCAAGCACGAATGAATGAAAGATTTTCTTTGCAGTTCTGGAAAAAGTGGGTTCATCAACATGATCCATACAAAGACCCCGCTCGGGCTGACCGGGTAATTACGATAATGGATGGGGCGCTCCAGCAGGTCGAATTAAGCGGTTAGGGCGTCGCTTAGTTTGTGCGAATAATAACCGCGGATTACAAGCACGCCCTGGACCGGAGAGGCAGGCGCAACTCTAATTACGATCTGAATCTTCAAGTTTAAATGCCAGCGGGTGCCAGTCCAGATCGGCGTCCTGACAAAAGCTAACGGTTCGCTGGTCGGCGAAACCATCCTGTTTGCTCACAATCTGAAGTTCGCGACACATACTGGAATCGATTTCATAACTACGCAATATCTTGATGGTACCGCTAGCCTGATTGCTTGCACTAAACCAAGTTTGTACCGAAAGATCAGGCAGCGTTTCCAAAGCGACGGAAATATTGGTATCGATAGACTCGATTTCCAATTCATCAAATCGATTAACGATGTCCGATGGCACTAGTTGCCCTGCAGAAAACGACAGTGCAGGCCACAGGGTAGCGAGCACACAGTATTTGAATACATGGATTGTGTGCGGTCTACTCAATTGTCTGATCGAAATTACATATTCAGCCCAGCCATTATATTAGGTATTCTCCGATTGCGCAGCTCATGGGTAGCCTGCAGCGTTCACGGCTGTGCCCAAGACGGCGACCGTCGATAAGTGCCATTGGGGACTGAGAGATGGCGTTTCAGGCAACCTACGCTCCGAACCTTTCATCCAATATCGAGTATCGACAAGTTACGGTCCAGAGCGATAATGATTAGGTATTATGCTCTTAATGCAACAGCCTATTCTGCGCTTAACAATTCATCCACACGTTCCGGGATAGGGTATTCAATCAATCCCTCCTGGCTAGCTATCCAAACCGTGGTGTCGCCCACACGTGTGATCGCGATCGCGCCGGTCGGCAAGGTGGAGGGCCATCGGTGCAGGATTTTCCCGCCACGTTTCAGGATCACGCCTGAGCCAGACAGTTCCCAAACCAGCCCGGCTACCTCGGGATCACAGGCCTGATTACGTTTGAGCGTGAGCCCGCACAAACTGCTATCCGCAAGGTCCTCGTGGGGCTGGTTGCGGGTGAGACGGGGCACGTGTCTTGTACCGAGCCGCTCGCTGGTTGCATTAATCTTGTCAAAATCGACCAACGCAGGATCACGTCCTGTCACCAGCCATAGCAGATTTGCTCGCTTAGGATCTTGCGCGAGCGTGACCAGCTTCCCCAGCCAGTAATGCCCGGCGGCATCGTAATACTTGACGCCCTGTGCGGACAGTCGAAACAATCCGACTCGTGACTTGATACCGCGACTTTGATCATCCCGCAGCACCCAGAATGCGCTGCCGTCATACTCGAGATCGCGCACATCCTGCCACTCGGCAGCACGGAACTGCTGGGTCCCTGGCGGCCTCAGCACCAAGGGCTCGCCGACAAGGGATTCCTGATCGACCCACCAGTAGTGGGTGCGCCCCAAGGCCAGTAGATCTTCGCGACCGGCCACCCTGCGCAGCCGCTGTACGTCTGTTACGTTCGAAACCGGTTCAAAAATGCCTCGCTGCAAATCCAGAACGACCAGCGGGGAATCATCGACTCCCACAAACAGCTTGCCACTGTCTACGAATAACGCGGTGACTCGAGGCCTGCCGATGGGGTCCGGTGGAAAGGCGAAACGACTGGTCTTGCTTTCGGCATCGATGCGATAAAATCCATCGGCCACTGCATACCAGACTTTTCCGGCAGCATCCGCCACGGGACCGGCCATAATGCGATCGCGCAGCGCTATGAATCGATTGTCGTCATCGATTCGACCAAAACAGCGTTCGAGTTGCGCATAGACGGCTTCGCCTGCAAGCACCACCTCGCCATGCATGTGATGATCAACTGTGCTCCGTGCGCAACGGTCGAGCTGGTCGGCACCGAGCGATGTCTGTGCGACAGTGCCGGTATCGAGCTCGAGGCGAAACACCCCATGCCGGAAGGTGCTTATCCACAAGTGGCGCTTCGCCGCATCCAATGCCAGGGTGCGAAGATCGGGCAGAGCGGCGGGGCCTTTGACCGGCAAGTGAGCGAGGTCCTCGGCGCTCAGAATCAACCTGCGCTCATTGCGCCGCGGCTCGAGCCACCAGACATGGCTACCGTTGGCGAAGAAGAAGCCGCTACCGTCGGGATCGGCGGTCATGCCAAACACCTTCTTTTCCGGTGAGTAACGAACCGCCTCGCCGGCCTCTGGGTTCAAATCGTAGAGGTGGTTATCGCCCCAGTACCACACACGGCCATCGCCACTTCCACGTAGAAAACCATTGGCAAAACTCGAGCGTGGCTCGCGATCGCCCACGGTTTCCACGCGATCCAGATCGTCGAGTGCCAGCCGCGCAAGCCCACCACTCGTAGCCACCCACAGATATTGCCCTCGTTCATCGAACCAGAGTCTGCGCACTGCGCTGGAAGGAAGACCGTTGACCCGCGTCCAGGCCCGGCGTGCACCGGTCTCCGGATTCAACCGCAGCAATCCACCTTGGGTAGCGAGCCACAGTGTTCCAGGCTCCGCAGGATCGGCGGCCATCGCCGTAACCTGGCCGTAATTGCTGTATACCCGGTAGGGAACGGGTAAGCCGCGGCGCCATTGCAGAGTGACGGTCTCACCGAAACTGCGCACATCGCTCACCGGCGCGTTCGGTGTCGTTTGGTGGACTCGCAACGCACGCTCAACATCGAGATTGCCCTTCGCCACCGCGTCGTCTATCAAGGCCACGCCGTCGGCGGTACGCACATCGGGGTTGGCACCCATCGCGAGCAATGCCTTGACGACTTCGATGCGCCCGACCGTTGCCGCCTCAGCCAGTGCGGTGGTGCCGCGCCGAGAGCGCGTGTCTACCGGCACACCGGCTTCGTGAAAAGATGTCAGAAGCGTGAGATCGCCCCTCTTGGCCCAGGTCGCGAGCACGTCACCCACACCCCGATTGTTACCGCACACGACATTCATATCCGCTCCGGCCCGGATCAATTTCAACACCATCGTCCACTGACCTTCGTTTAACGCGCCCTGCAACGGTGCACGACAGCCGGCAAGGTTCAGTGGTTCGCCGGCAGCGAGCAGCACATCGACCACGTCCGCATGGCCATTCGCCGATGCCGCATATAACGCTAAACCGGGGCGCCACGCCTCATGTAGCACGCCGCCCTCTAGAAATGCCTGCACCCGTGGTGCATCCCCTTGCTTCACCGCGTCGATGTATCCATAGAACGGAAACGAGTATCCGGTTAATTTTTCGATGCGTGCGATGCGTTCCACAATGTCCCGCACATTGTCTCGGGACCATTCAACTCCGCCGAAGCGGATGGCATTACGATAAATCTTGTGAATGTCGGGTACGTAACGCGCAAACTCGAGTTGCTTGCTGCCGGAGAAGCTCTGCAACCATAGCAGCGTGTCAGAAACGTGGCGCCGCACCACCGTTTCCGGCCAGGGCCGTTGGTGTGTGTGGCGCGGCTCCGCATCGCCGGGGCCGGCGGCGAAGAATGCATCCCAGCTCTGCAGCTTCAAGGTTGGCAGGGTTTGGGCGAAGGCATCCTCGAGCGCCACTCGAACGGTGAGATAACGCGGGTGGCGTATCTCCACGCGGCACCGCTCGGTGGTCGGAAAGGTAAACGAGCCGAAAAACCTGAACCGACCCTTCGAGTTGACGTGAGTTTCTTCCGCATCAGTCTGGATGTCGCCGTGAAAGCCGGAGCCACTACAGCGCAGGTATGCCACCGCGTCGGCCGCATCCATCGGGTCATCGATTTGGATCTTGCCCGTTACCGGCCCCTGAAAGAAACTGCCGCAGCTCGCCAGCATCACGGGCAAGAGCCATAACAGTAGTTTGGGAGATCGTCCTGCCGTTAATCGCATGTTGGTAGTCCAGAGACAAACAACGATTAGTATCCGTATATATAATGTCGGTTGACTACTTGAGTTTAGTCTTATAAATACCTTTATGAAATGTTCATATAACGAACGGTCGATCAAGGCCAAAAAATACAATGTACATTTTGTGCCCGGCCGTGATCATTTGACGCTAAAACATAGTGAGACAAAGGTGGAAATAAAAAATAATCCGTTCGTCAGCTATTTGGATAGCCCGTTTAGATATGTCCAACCCCGTTAATGTCATTATGATATGAGTATAGTACGATCATGATGGCGGGATTAGCTGTTGGGCGACCGTGTCGATCGCGAGATCGATCGGTAATACCCGTATCCATTAGCGCTGCAAACTGTGCAATGCCTCCTAAGTTATGTGCGGCAAACTTTAGCGGAGAGATAGTCTGATTGCGAATACGATGAAACTTTCAGTTTTATGTTCAGCGATTATCTTCAACTATATGCTACCGAGCACCACGTACGGTCAGTGCATCGGAGATATCATCGGCAAGTGGCAACAAACACACGTGGTATTTGGTGGAAAGACACTCAATGATGATAGCCAGGCGTGGGAGTTCATGGAAAACGGCTCGGTCCGGCTTCAGAAAACGACCCCGGAGATAGATGTGTCAGGAGATTATAGCTGTGAGGGAGACATAATCTACATGAAGGGGGCCGTGCCCGGCAGATTAAAGATTTTGGAATATGACGGAAACGTGATGGTATGGGAATCTCTCGATCATGGCGGGGGAGTCGCCCATATAAAGAAAGTTGAATAATCGAATCGGTCGGTCAAGCGTTTTGACTTAATCGCGGATCGAGGTGTCACGGGAATACTGCGGCGCCGGGACCGAGTATCGATCTACTTTAACGGCGCAACATCTGGTCGATAGCGAC